>JADHUM010000033.1 GCA_016784545.1 Candidatus Neomarinimicrobiota bacterium | reverse complement strand
AATTTGGAATTGGAAACATTCTTTGGAGTTGAGAATTAAAACTCTGAATATTGACAGTGTTGACTCTAAACCAACAGAGTTAAGTGTTTGATCGCTTAACTCTTTTTTTAAAGGGGCTTATGAAAATCCGGATTCCTTTCGCAGTTCTTATCACCGCACTTTTTTTGTGGTCGTGTGATGAACCATTATCCTATGACAATGCTAGCTTTGTCTACAACCCATTCTCATTTACTGAAGATACCCTTAACAACGTTACGGCGACTGAATCACGAGCTGCTGAGATTGAATGGGGATCACATTTCAGAGCCTGGGTTGGTGAAACACAATACTATAAATCAGGTTTTACAGTTGACTTTGTCTTCTCCGACACATCCTTGGATATCGCCGGTGTGGATAGTATCCAATTCCTGGTAAACCATTTTTTGACTTATCCTGAGAATGGGGCTGACACAATCGCTTCGACTTATTTAAACTTTGGCTATTACGAAACCATGGATCAAACTATAGACTTGGAAAGCTCCAGCTATGGCAATTTTCTTGGCACAGATTCTATGAATGTTTCTGGCGGTAGTAATTCCTGGAAGTATACTTTACCCTCTGGTCTCATAACTGAGGGTGATACCACCGCTAGTCTGGGTATTTTTCCTGCGACTACAGAATACCTCTCTTCATTTTATGGGGGTGGCTCTGTTTCAAGACCACTATTAAACTTTTTCTTTCATGAACCTGATACGGCTGGGGACGACAGTGCGACTTTTATAACCTTTGATGCCGATACGCTCTATATGCATTTAATTGAGAAATCTGGGGTTTTTGATCGATCGCAATTCGATTATATCAGTCAACTAAAGAATGATTCACTTATCATGACACTTGATCTCCAAGGATTCATGTTTGGCGGAGATACAATCCAGCACGTTCTTTCTTCCAGTGTTCTGCCTGCAATTGATGATATGGCTTCATCTCTTTATAGTACTGATAGTGTTTTCAGATTTAGTATGATTGTTGAAGACCCTAACTCAGGGTTGTCAGCTACTATTGAATATGGAGGGGATGGGTACAATAGCAATCAGGTGAAGGATGTTATTCAATCAGCCATAGATGATAAAGAAGATGTAATAGAATTGATATTGAAGCCTACGAATTCCGGTTACTCCCCTGGATTTCTGGCAATCTCAAAAGATGCCAGTGCTTCAGCTCTTTATGTTAAATCTTCCCTGGCGGTGCGACCATGAGGAAGCTGATACTCATACTTTTTCTGGCAATTTCCCTCATGGGGCAATCTGCTTACTACCGGCTGGGTTATGGTGATATATATCCAACAACAGACCCCCTGGGGAGCAGCCTTGGTCACGGTGTAGTGGCCCTCGAGGACTCCACCCGCATCACTATACACAATCCTGCTGCATTGAGCAGCTCGAACCGTGTACATTTTGGGGTAAGTTTGGGTTCAGAATTTAGATCAATTGACAATATCGTGTCTAACAAAACCCGGCTTGAACAGGTCTTTGTTACAATTCCAGTGGGAAAGCGATTTGGGATGAGTCTTGGAACCCATGCAATCTCTGATTTTGCCTCTGGATATGAATCTAGTCTGGACATGGGTTCTTTCTCAGAACAATCAATTGGAGGAATTTGGGATTTTCATCTGGGTCTTGGATATGCACTCTCTCCCAGTATGAAGTTAGGGCTCAAGTTGCATAAATTTCAGGGTCAAATAAGACGCGAATTCACGATTCTGACTGATGATATTCAAGATATGTACGTAATAAAGGGTGACATCTCCGGAAATAGTATTGAAGGTGGAATTATTTCCAATGTGAGAGAAAAAGTCTCGCTAGGGTTAACAGTTAATATCCCTTTCGACAAACCTACACTTTCCGGTAGGGATAGTCTGGCTGGATCTGATGCCTTTGCAGAAATAGATGAGGAGCTGAAAGCCTGGCCAACCACAATTAAATTTGGTGTCATCTACCATCACTCAAAAAACGTTAATTTTATGGCAGGTATTGCACAGCAACTATTCAGCGAATCTGGTTTCTCGGAAGCCAGAGTATTCGCACTACCAGCTGGATGGAGTACTATACCAGTTGCATCTTTTCAACTCTCCCGGCAAAAATTACCTACCGATAGAACCTCACGTTACTGGACCAAAAGAACCGGTTGGCAGGCTGGGGTATCAATCAAAAATTATTATCTGTCACCAGACAATGGCAATATGATATACGAATATTCACTGATTTCTGGTGCCAACCTCGCTCTGAGGAATGGAAGAAGTCTATTTGAGATTTCTGGGGAATTCGGATCTCGTGGAGGGGATGAAAGTCTGCCTGATGAGCTTTTCGCTCGTATGAAATTTGGAATTCAAATTAATGATATGTGGTTCAAAAAAGTTAAAAGAAGATGAGGGTTAACTCATGAAGTTAAAAGTTGTATCAATTATTACTATGGGCATCATGCTATTTACAATGGTCTTGTCAGCATGTATGCCTCCACAAGCCACAGCTGAAGAATTGGCTGCCATGGAAAAAGCACGCAAAGATTCCGTGCGCAAAGCAAATTCCCGCTACTGTATGAAACACTTAAGTTTTGCAACAGAGTACTACAAGAATAAAGCCTATCCAGATGCCTTGTTTAATTATAAGAAATTGTTCGAATATGAGTGTGTCGATGAACAAATGGCTCAAAATGTTTATGTCTATATGGGTAACTCCTATCGCGAATTAGACCATCTAGATACTGCCATGATTTATTACGATGAGGGCCTTGCAGTTATCCCCACCAACAAATACTTGTGGGAAAATAAATTATTCACCTTGAAATTGATGGATGATGAAGACGCATTGCTACAGGCTAAAGTTGATATGTATGCAGCTTTCCCTCAAGATTCTGTATTGGGTGAAGAACTTGCAGAGGACTACATTAAATTTGGAATGTATCCTGAAGCAAAAGACATTGCCGAACATCTTCTAGCTACCAACCCTGATAGTAAAAACTTGAGAAATATTGTTCGTGAATCCATAGAGGCTCAGGGTGGTGATGTCCGTGGTTTCATTGAGGAAGAGTATAGAAAGAATCCCGATAATATTTCCAATGCTCAGGACTATGTCCGAGTACTGCGAAATGATGGTGAAAATGATACCGCTATCAAAGTTCTGGAAGGTATTCTAACTATTTCGCCAGGTATGACAAACATCATGAAAGATCTTGTTGAAGCATATCGTGAATTGGGTCAAACAAAAACAGTTATCAGCTGGCTGCAAAAATTAAATACTGCTAATCCTGAAGATGTCCGTATCTACTTTGATATGACACAGGCTTACATAGAGGACGGCCAACTCAAATCAGCCATGTCATGGGCCGATAAAGCCATTAAAATGGATTCCAGAAATGGTCAGACCTATGCCAACCGTGCTTCTGTATTTGAAGCCGTGGGTGTAGCATGTGCTGGTTCTGTTCCAGATTTTGATGACAAACTGGTATTTATGATGGCGTACGAAGATTATTTAACTGCAAAATCAAATGGCTATTTTAAAGCGGCCAATAAAATTGATTTTCTAAAAGAAGCTCGTATTCCACAACAGGGTGACTGGTTCTTCAATCGAGATGAATACGTTAAAGGCGGTAAAGCTAAACCCAGGAAGGAATGTTATTCCTGGCTAAAACGTAGTGTCACGGCTCCCAAAGGCTAAAATAGGTCGGCTATGAAACTTGTCATTGGTTGTGATCATGCCGCTTTTGATGCAAAGACCGAGCTGGTTCACTATCTCAAGTCAATCGGGCATGATATCATCGATGAAGGGACTCACAATCTGGATTCTGTTGATTATCCTGACTTTGCTGCCAGGGTAAGCCAAAAAGTTCAATCCGGTGAGGCTCAGTGCGGGATATTGATATGTGGTACTGGTATTGGTATGTCCATAGCTGCAAATCGTTATAAGGGCATTCGGGCAGCCCTCTGCTGCAATGAGGAGTTGGCTACACTTAGTCGACTTCACAATGACGCAAATGTCCTCTGTCTGGGTGCCAGAACACAATCTATAGAATCAATGAAAAGCATTCTCTCAGTCTGGTTAACCACAGAGTGGGAGGGTGACAGACATGCAATAAGACTTAACAAAATTGAGCAAAATTCTCGAGGTCAAGATGCTGAATGAGCTAAAAACGTCTGATCCAGCCATATACGCTGCAATTATGGCAGAACGCGATCGTGAAAACGAAACCTTAGAGTTAATCGCTTCAGAAAATTTCGTTAGTAAAGCTGTTTTACAGGCAGCAGGCAGCGTGATGACAAATAAATATGCGGAGGGGTATCCTGGGAAACGATACTATGGTGGTTGTGAGGCCGTAGATACTGCTGAAAATCTTGCCAGAGACCGCGTCAAGCAACTTTTTGATGCTGAATATGCTAATGTCCAACCCCATTCTGGCAGCCAGGCAAACATGTCCGTATATTTCACCTTGGTGAATCCTGGAGACACAGTCCTTGGTATGGATTTATCCCATGGCGGCCATTTGACCCATGGCTCCCATGTCAATTTCTCAGGTAAATTTTACAAGATAGTTGCCTATGGTGTGAACGCTGAAACAGGCTACATCGATTATGATATGGTTCGTGACCAGGCTAAAAAGCATGGACCCAAAATGATCATAGCTGGTGGTTCTGCATACCCCAGACACTATGATTTTAAATTATTTAGAGAGATTGCAGATGAAGTTGGTGCCTTTCTCATGGCTGATGTTGCTCATCCCGCAGGATTGATTGCAGCCGGGGAGCATCCTAGTCCCATGCCACACTGTCATGTAGTCACCTCAACCACCCATAAAACCCTTCGTGGACCCCGCGGTGGCTTGGTGATGATGGGCAAAGATTTTGAAAATTCATTCGGCATTGTTGCTCCAAAAAGTGGTCGCACCAAAATGATGAGTGAGCTGCTGGACAGTACTGTGATGCCAGGCATTCAAGGTGGTCCGCTCATGCATGTTATTGCTGCCAAGGCAGTGGCCTTTGGAGAAGCACTGGAACCATCATTTAAAACGTATGCAAAGCAGGTGATCTCTAACGCAAAAGCCTTGGGTCTTGCTCTCCATGAATATGGTTTTAAGCTGATCTCTGGTGGAACGGATAACCACTTACTTCTTATTGATTTAACTGCGAATAATATTAGTGGCAAAAAGGCTGAGCGTCTTCTGGAAGATGCTGGGATGACCACCAATAAAAATATGGTTCCCTTTGATCAGCGGAGCCCACTCATTACAAGTGGTATTCGCATTGGAACTGCAGCCTTAACCACCCGTGGTTTTAAGGAAAATGAGATGAAATTGATTGCAGGATATATCAATGATGTGATTTCTGACCCAGACAATGAAAGTGTCAATCAATCAGTCCGATCCAAGGTGCAGGGACTTGTCAAAGACTTCCCTCACTATCAGGATGTCGAGTAAAACGTATGAATTGTCCACAATGTCAACAGGGTGATACTCGAGTAATTGATTCCCGTCACACCCAGGATGGTCGTGCAATTCGACGTCGTCGGGAGTGTGGGAGCTGTTCATACCGTTTCACAACCTATGAATATGTCGAGACACAACCCTTGCTGGTCATTAAAAGCAATCAGCGACGTGAACCATTTGACCGTGAAAAAATTCTTAAAAGTATAGCAATAGCATGTAGCAAAAGACCTGTGAACAGTACTCAGATGAGTCAAACTGTAGATTTGGTGATACAGGATGTAAATACTTTTGGATCTTCTGAAGTTCATGCAAAAGATGTTGGCGAACTGGTAATGAAGCATCTGAAAGATCTTGATGAAATTGCCTATGTCCGGTTTGCCAGTGTTTATCGGAAATTCGAAGATGTTAAAGAGTTCAGAGCGGAATTGGACGACATCTAAATCCATGAAAACGATCTGATTCAGAAATGTATCGGTATGATCGAAATTAAAAATCTCCATAAATCGTTCGGCGATCTCAATGTACTGTCTGGGGCCAGTATAAAGGTTGATGATGGCCAAAGTCTCGTGGTCATGGGAAAAAGTGGGACAGGAAAAAGCGTTCTTCTCAAGCTGATTACCCGTCTACTATATCCTGATTCAGGACATATCTATATCGATGGGGATGATCTCGGTACGCTCAATCAAAAACAACTCGGTGAATGTCGTCTCAAATTTGGGATGTTGTTTCAATCAGCCGCCTTATTCGACAGTCTGAATATTTACGATAATGTAGGTATAGGCCTAAAAGCATATAATCGGCATTCTGATGCTGAAATTGATACTATTACCAAGGATAGTCTGGAACGAGTGGGGCTGGTGGATGTGGGTCATAAATTTCCGTCACAATTAAGTGGTGGTATGCGTAAACGTGTTGGATTGGCTCGTGTAGTGGCCATGAAACCAAAATACATTCTATATGATGAGCCTACCACTGGATTGGATCCAGTTACCAGTGCTCAGATTGCCATCATGATAAAAGAAATGCAAGATGATTTAAATGTGACCAGTATTATTGTGACACATGACATTCCCACTGGCTTTTTTCTGGCAGATAAAATTGTTTTGCTAGATCAGGGGAACTTTTCCTTTGTTGGTAGCGTCGAAGAGATGAGAAAGTCAGAACTAAAATCAGTGCAGGATTTTATCAGTGGCTATAAAGAAGAAGCAGATATAAAATTTAGGTGATAATTTGAATCAACACCCAAAAAATGACATGGACACAACATATGATATTAGTCATGGTTTTCCACGGCTCATCATAGAGTTATCCAGGTCACTTGAGGGCTTAAATACTGTGAAATCCGTTGATTAGCGAAAGGTGTAAACCTATATTCGCCCGCTTTACGAGAGGAGAACTTTAAGAGAGAAAACGTTACTGGGATTTTTTGATGAGAATCCACCGAAAACAAAATACGAAACCTGGCGTTAATCTTTTTTTAAAGTTGATACCGAATGTTATTAATAATATTCGGTTTTTTTATGAATGAGGAGTTAGTTAGAATGAAAATGAATAAATTTTTAAATCTCACCATCGGAAGTCTGATGTTTCTGTCAGTGGCATTCTCACAGAGTGCATTATTTCTGTTAATCGCCCCTGGTGCACGGGCTGGTGGTATGGGTGAAGCACAAGTTGCTCTTGCAGATGACTCCTACGCAACCTACTGGAATCCTGCCGGGCTTGGATTTCAAAGTGGCTATGAGGTCTCTGGAATGCATGTGAATTGGCTTCCTGGTCTTGTAGATGATATGTACTATGATTTTCTGGCTGGAAGAGCTCCTGTAGAGGGTCTCGGAGTCTTTGGTGGACATATTATCTACCTGAATGCTGGTAAGCAGCAGTATACCGATGCAAATGGGACTTCACTTGGAACCTTCCTGACCTATTTCTCTTCAGGGGCAATAAGTTATGCCACAATGATATCTGAGAATTCTAGTGTGGGTTTTAACTTTAAAATTTTATATCAGCACCTTACGGATAAAAATGTCGGTACTGAGAAGACCAAAGGAACAGCGACTAATTTTGGTTTTGATGTGGGGTACCTGAGTAAGGGATATTTGGGTGGCAAGCTGGATCTTGGTGCCATGGTGGCTAACCTGGGTCCCAAAGTTATTTTCAACGATAAAGAACAAGCTGATCCACTACCTACGAACTTGAAACTTGGTTTCAACATGCGTGTGTACGACTCAAAGTACAACCGATTGAATGTGGTCTATGATGTAAACAAACTACTGGTTGGTGAATATGCATCCATGGATTGGGACGGTGATTTGAAAATTGGCGGCTATAATGAAGATGGCAATGAAGATCCTTCTGGAAATTACAATAAAGATGGACAGAATGAAATTGCTCACACTGATTCATGGTGGAAAGGAATCTTCACTTCTTTTCTAGACGACTGGTATCTTGGTGGTGATCGCAACATGGATGATGATCGCGTTATTGGAGGATATGGTCCTGATTCATCTGCTGTAGAAGGTGGATTATATGGAAACAATGGACTACTTGAGGTTGGTAATAGCGATGACAGAAGTCCGGCTGACGAATTTAAATCACTGATCCATAGTGTAGGTCTTGAATATTGGTATAATGAAATGTTTGCCATACGTGGAGGCTATTACTATGACTCTGAGGGTAAAATTACCACGCCTACAGTTGGTGCCGGATTGCGCTATGGAAACTATGGCTTTGATTTTGGCTATACCGTGGCAGAGGAAACACACCCTCTGAACAATACCATGCGATTCTCGCTTATGTTAAAATTTTAGGATGATCGGATCAATCTGGTCATCGATCCATAATTTTTAACCCTCAAAAGCTCGCGGGGATAATATCAATCAATTCACAGTAAGATTATTGCTGACTATTCTGTCAGTCCTATCCTTATCAGGGCAGGAGCTGAAGGTTGCTGTACTTCGAGTAGCCTTTCAAACGGACTCATCACCGGCAACAACTGGGGATGGAAGCTTTGTCCTGGAAGACACTGTTGATCTCGATTGTACGGACTGGTCACTGGACCCACCTCCTCATGATCGCAGCTATTTTCAGGATCACCTCACTGCCATGGAAAACTACTGGCAGCGGGTTAGTGATGGGGCGGTTCAGGTAAATATTGCTGAATCAGCCGTTTATCCACTGAATGAGGATGATGTTTACCTATTGCCCCATGAGATGCTCTACTATCATCCATATCTAGAAGCATATGATGAAACAGAAAAACTTTTTGAGTTGAGTCGAGATGTCATCGCCCTGGCAGATCCTGATGTCAATTTTGATGAGTATACTACAATCATTCTTGCCCATGCAGGCATGGGTGGTGATTTCGCATTTGCACTTGATCCCACACCAGGAAACATTCCCTCAGCCTATCTTTCACAGCCAGATTTCGGAGCGTATGGTTTTCTTCAAACCAATGAAGGCAATCTTTCTGATCTAATCATCATACCAGAGTCACAAAATTTTCTTCAATATGAAGAAACACGCACCCTTTTTGAGGATGCAGAAGACCCCTGCTTTTATCAGGTCGCCTTAAACGGGACCCTGGCGTTAATGATCGGCTTTCATCTTGATTTACCACCCTTATACAATACTGAAACAGGGGTTTCTCTTGTAGGTGGATTTGCCCTTATGGATCAGGGCTCAAATAATTTTCATGGTATCGTACCAGCCTATCCTGATCCTTTCACCAGGATTGAAAAGGGCTGGACCCTACCTGACGTGAGAGGAATTGGGGATACAGTCTTAGTTAGCGTTGATGATCCACCAGTAAAAATTTCCATAAGCGATACCGAGTACTATCTCATTGAAAACCGCCAGAGAAATCTGCTGCATCCCAGTAGTATGCCACTTTGGATTGACGAGCCAGGTTTTGATACGGTTTCAGTCGTTCTTAGTGCAAATGGGGTGGTTGTTCAGGTCGATGAGCAGCATGCCGGTTTGCCAGGCAATGGACTCAATATCTGGCATATTGATGAAACCGCACGATACACTGATGATAATCCCAATGGCGGGAATATCCAGATGGTAGATTTCGTGGAAGCTGATGGTGCCCAGGATATGGGATATGCCACTCAATTGCTCTTTGCTGACTATCTGGAAACCGGTTGGTGGTTTGATCCATGGTTTGCAGGGAATGAGGGATGGTTTCATCTTAATCGCTATGAGGACATTGTCGGGGATAGTCTTCTCAATTTCAGCTCAAGCACCTTTCCTGCAACAACATCCAATTCTGGGGCTCCCAGCCACTTGAAAATTGAAAATATTTCTAAAAATGGTTCTTCCATGAGCTTTTCGATTTCATCTGATAGATTGGTTGTGAAAGACTCTATTTCCAGCTTTTTAGGATGGGGGGCAACAGCAAACAGTCTGTGGGCCTTTAACAAGGATTCTACACAAATAGTCATGACCTCATTCGAAGAGGGTGGGTTGACACAAACACCAAGTTCGGTTCTATCTCCAGCAGATATTCTCCATGGCGAAGGCGATAGTACCTTTCATTTCCGATATCCCTGGATATTTCCAAACATGACCACAAGCACACATTTTATCAATGTGGAAACTGGTGATTCACATCCTAATACGAGGGTGAGCAATCCCTTCGAAATTATAATTAATCAGAGTGGCCAACTGACCTTATCGTATTTTGCTGAAAAAGATGGTGGATTTGCTCTGGTCAAGTGGTTTGATGCGCTTGGGCAAAGTATCATAGAAGGACCACTACCGGGTCCACCCATAGCAAGATTCCAGACGACATCAGGGATACAATCTTTTTATTCAGAATTTTCTGACAATCCTAAACCTGCAGGTGTGACGCTGTTTAGGGGACCTGATGACCTCTCTATGGCCGTTCCAGAAGCTATAGATGTTTTTTCATGGTCTACTGCTGAAAATGCCTTAAAAATATCTCATTTGCCTTCTGAGGAAGTTGTTTTAATTACTGTTGAAAAACCCCTCCATATCATTCCTCTGGATGCCGATCTGGACGGCTACTATGAGATTGGCCTCTTCTTTGAAAATACAATCAAGATTATCAATCAGGTCGGAATAGCTTATAGCGGTAATCCTTTCCACACAGAACCATATTTTGGCAATCCAGTAGTTGGTTCAACAATTGATGGCCAACTCACTATATTTTTAAGACATGCCAATGGGTATTCCATATTCGATTTGGAAGGAGAATTGCTAGACAGTGGTGTCTTGCCCCAGGTTACCAGAAGTGTGGAAAATTCCCTCAGTTCTACAAATGGCTTAACCTTGATTCTCAGTGATCAGGAACTCCTCTATTTTGAATATGATCAGACCATAGAAGGGATTGCTTTTTGGTCAGATCCACAGGGTAACCGAGCTGGAAATCGAGTTACTGAAACCCCAATAGTGGCACCTTCAACTGCACCCACACTCCAATCCAGTTCTGTATATAATTACCCAAATCCAATCAAAGGCAACGCTACGACCATCCGTGCCTGGTTGGGAGATGTAGATACCTGGAGCATTGAAATATTCTCTATGAATGGGGCCCAGGTGGTCCAGGTTGAACTGGACAAACTTCAACGCAATAGCTATAACGAATGGGTCTGGGATGCATCAGATGTATCCAATGGTGTTTACCTCGCCCAAATAGTGGCTGGGAAATCATCAGAGATAATCAAGATAGCTGTTATTCGATGAACATTGTGAAATACATACTCCCCATCCTGTCCACAGGAAGCCTGCTTTTTGCTCAGGGGTTCAATCATCCTGAGTTGGAATGGAAAACCATTGAAGGTGAACACTTCATCGTGCACTATCATCAAAACACTGAATGGACGGCCAACGAAGCTCTCCACGTTGCCGATGATATCTATGATGGGATTACATCCCTATACAACTATGAACCCGAGGAAAAGACACATCTTATCATCCGGGATACAGATGATTATGCCAACGGTGGCGCTTATTATTTTGACAATAAGATCGAAATATGGGCCATGCCTCTGGATTATAGCTTAAGAGGATCTCACTACTGGCTGCGTGATGTCATCACCCACGAGTTTACTCACATCATAAGCTTGAGAGCCTCTCGGAAAATGCATGGGAATGTACCTGCTGCATATCTCCAGGTGATTTCATATGAGCCAGAGCGAAGAGAAGATGTTCTATATGGCTATCCCAATGGTATCGCTTCATATCCGATTCCGTCTGTTGTTGTTCCCATGTGGTGGGCTGAAGGAATTGCCCAATACCAAAATGATACCACACGCTGGGATTGGTGGGATAGCAATCGAGATATGATCTTACGAGATCGTATTAGCTATGATAAAGTCTTGACACTTAACGAGATGGATGGATTTGGTAAAGTTGGAATCGGCAATGAAAGTGTCTATGACCATGGCTTTGGATTTGTACGCTATCTGGCCCAGGAGTTTGGGCAAGATGTCATAAAAAGGATTACGGATCGTATTAGTAATCCCCTGAGTTATGGCTTCTATAACGCCTTTGAAGCCGAAACGGGTATGTCAGCAAACAGCCTATGGTCTGACTGGGTTGCATCCCTTGCAGCAAGACAGTCGCATTCATATAATGATGATGAAGCTATCAGTCCCATCCACTTTGTCCAACGCGAGGGGGACGCAAACCACTATCCAAGCTTCAATTCAACAGGCAGCAAACTGGGCTTTATCTCCAGCGCTGGTGAAACCTATCTCTCCAGAACCGCTTTATTTATTAAAGATAGCTCTGATGAGGCAAGCAAAGTTCTCCCAGGAGTTGAAGGTTTCGACTGGAGTCCTGATGGAGGCCATCTGGTTTATGCACGTAAGGAATATTATGATGGGGGAATCCCTGATCCTCGCACCCCCGATCACTCTAGCCACAGCATCAAACCCTTCCTATCTGGCAATCAGGTTTCCACCTGTGAACGATGCCAACTCCTGATTAGCGGATCGAGATTCTCAGATTTGTTTATTGTTCACCCAGACAGCCTAAAGGATGAACGTCAACTTACTTTTGGTGAGCGGGTAAAAAATCCAACCTGGTCGCCCCAGGCTGATAAGATTGCTTTTGTGAATTTACGGGACGGCACCAATAACCTTTGTCTGGCATTTCCCGGTACTCCTGACAGCGTACAACAACTAACCTTTTTTGAACCTGGCACTCAGGTTTATGTCCCGAAATGGTCCCCTCAGGGAGATCGGATCATTTTCGACTACACCTCCGGGAGCAATCGCGATATTGCTGTTTATCATTTATCCAGTGGTGTAATTGAGCCGCTGCTCACATCAGTTTGGGATGAACGTGACCCGGTTTTCAGGGGTGATTCAATTATTTATTATAGCGATGATCGAACTGGTATTTTCAACATTTACAAGTTTGACCTCCAAACCAGGGACAATCCCCGTGTCACCAATGTAGTTGGTGGTGCCTTCCAGGCAGAATGGCAAAAAGAAAAGCTATATTATTCACTATATGATAGTCTGGGCTTTAACATTGCTGTGCTTGATGAATCAGAATTGATACAGGTTCAAACTGCACCACTTGCTGAATCCGTCCACAGAATAATTGCGCCAACCTGGACACGACATGAGAGTCAGTTAAGCGCTACTGAATACGCTTTTCGTGCAGGTCCCTTATTCCTGCTTCCTCGTCTGCAGATTGAAATGGATCAGTCGAAGAATGATGTCCTCTTTAAACCCGGTTTCTACTTTTTCTCAGATGAAATCATCAGTAATTACTCCATGATTGGTGGATTTGGACTTGCTCCCAATCTTGACATGGATTTATTCCTGTCGGCCCAGTATAAGGGTTTCTTGCCCACCCTGACCTTCGAATTCTATCAGATGGTTCGTCACACGACTGAGGAATTGCTTTACGGGGTATATCCTGCAGACAGCGATCTAACTTTCAGTTTATCGCAAGGCGTGTTATCGGCAGACATTCGTGTACCACCAATTCATGCGTTAAAACTGGATATCTCTGCATCCAATTATCGTACAGCCATCGCTGTGCACACTGTTGGACCTAATAATCTGCCAGGTGGCGGCATCAGCTATGACTACTACAAGGGCTGGGACTGGGGAATAAAATGGGATATGTCTCGTATCAATATCCGGCAAGAGCGGGGGATAAACCCCTCTGGCTACAAAGCCAGCCTATCTCTCCGAGATAATCACCATAATTTTCTTGATCATTACGGCTATGATGAATCAACAGAACGTTGGGGGAATATCTTTAGCAATAATCGCTACCTGAAGCTCAATGCTTCCGCTTTCTACGGATATCTACTGCCAATTCCCGGCAACATTGTTGTTTCCAATACTACAGATCTCAACCTGATTGACAATAATGCCATTGATGATTTTTTCTGGGAGTTTGGTGGTGGAATGCCCGGATTAAAAGGGTATCCATTTTATTCACTAAAGGGGACCCGTCGACTGGTATCTACGACATCATTGAGGTTTCCACTATTCAGGGACAATTACAACCGTGTTGCACATCTCACAATTCGTGACCTCTATCTAGGCTTCCATGGCCAGTTTGGAGCCATATGGGCAGCTGATCCAGATATGGTAACACCGGATGATCTATCCGCCTGGATGCAACATGAAGGTGATCAGATTGAGGTGGTCCGCGATATCGGAGTGGATTTAAGACTGGCCCTGAACTCATACTATGCTTTTCCCACTGCCTTTGAGTTTGGAGCTTATTATGGAATGGATGAATTAGATGTCACTACCAATAATGGAGAGGTAATCAGCTATGGTGGAGAATGGCGTTTTTACTGGAAGGTACTATTTGGTTTTGAATAGATTTAAAAACATATCCATCATGGTTCTCATGAGCCTGTTACTCGTATCCAACATCTACGCTCTGGAAACTCCTGCAAAACTCAAAGTAGACAAGCGTATGGTGAAGAACTTTATGAAGTCTTTGATTATTCCGGGTTGGGGTCAATGGGAAAATGGAAATAAAATCCGTGGAATAGTATACGTTACTGCCGAGATAGCAGGTATTTATGGCTATCAGTCAAATTTCAAAGCCGGGACAGATAAGGAATCAGAGTTCAAATTGTTTGGGGATGCGCATTGGGATTACACGGTATGGTCGTTTAGTGATAATGGTGAAACTGCTTGCGGTAATCTCAGAACCCACAATATGCCTACATACATTGATTCTGAAGGAATCATACAACCTATCCGGGACCATCATTTCTACGAAAATATTAGCAAGTATCCTGAATTCGTTTGTGGCTGGGACGATATATCACTCAAGGATGACAACGATTTAACACCTAACAAAAGTACCTATGTCGATATGCGTACACAATCCAATCAATGGTACCGCAATGCACAAATTGCAGGGACACTGATCATGGTCAACCATTTGATTAGTGCGTTTGATGCTGCCTTGGGCACAGATTTGACATCATTTGAATCAACTAGTTTCGCTGGAAAATTCTATATTAATCCGCTGAATGTCTCGAGAGGCATCACGATGGAGGTAACATTTTGATTAAACGCTCTACCAGAAATACATTTATTGTGCTTGGTCTCCTTTTAATTGGGTTCTCATTTCAACAATGTGCAAGTAAGAAAAGTGATATGGACGCATCAAATATTGCAGATTCCTATCAACGTGGGCTCGATTATTTCGAAAAAAATAATTATATCAAGGCAGAAGAAGTCTTCACCTTCATTATCTACAATGATCCAGGTGGGGCCTATGCTGACGACGCACAGTTTCAACTCGCTGAAACCTATTTTGAGCGAGACGAATATCTGCTGGCGATTAGTGAATATGATCGTCTAATCCGCAGAATGAAAAATTCACCCTTCGTTGAAGATGCATTCTGGAAAAAGACAGAAGCTTACTGTGAACTCTCTCCAGACTACCGTCTAGACAGAGATATGACTGACAAGGCCTTAAGAAGTCTTTATGATTTTGTGGATATTTACCCAACGAGCAAGTATTCTGAGGAAGCCCAAACACGTATACTTGAAATGCGTGAGAAGCTCGCCAGGAAATTACTGGAGAGCGCAAAATTATATGATACGCTACGTGAATACGAATCGGCTATTTATTACTATGATAATGTCATAAATGATTATTCTGATACTGCTTTATATGCATCAGCTCGTCTGGGAAAAGCTGGAGATATGGTTGCTCTGGGTCGTTGGTCTGAGGCCAGAGAATTGATGAACTCCATTGCACTTAATGGTAAGAATGACCTTACCCAAAAGGAAATGCTGAGAATGCGCACTCTGGGCGAAAAAGTTGTCGCAGAAACCGATTCCACGAAGAAGTGAGCCGAACCCCTTGAAGGTCTGTCTCTTTGGCGGTACATTTGATCCACCCCACAATGCACATTTTATCATTGCGGAGGCGATTAGAGAATCCCTGGATTTGAATAAAATAGTATTCATCCCAGCTTATAGACCTCCCCATAAATTCGAAATCAAGCCAGTTACACCCGTTGAACATAGAATTGCCATGTTAAAACTTTGTATTAATGATATCTCCCAATTTGAGTATTCGGATATTGAAATAGTACGCGGGGGTGTATCCTACACCATCGATACCATTCGTGAGATGAAAGTTAAAAAGAATATTTCCTCAAAGGATTTACACTTTTTAATTGGTAGTGACAGCCTTGCTGAATTTAAATCCTGGAAGGACTGGGAAGCAATTCTTGACGAAAGTCAAGTCATCGTAGCTCGTCGCCCCAGATTCGAAAAAACTGATATTGATGCTGATATTATCGACCGGGTCCAATTCTTAAATTTACCCCGAATGGAAATCAGCAGTACAGAGATCAGAGACCGATTCCAGGCGGATCGGATGACAAGATTTTATGTTCCAACTGTTGTTTCAGAGTATATTCAAAACAACAAACTTTATGGAACCAAATAATGGATAACATGATTGCTTCAATCGGA
The DNA here is from genome assembly GCA_016784545.1 of Candidatus Neomarinimicrobiota bacterium. Classification (NCBI taxonomy): domain Bacteria; kingdom Pseudomonadati; phylum Fidelibacterota; species Fidelibacterota bacterium. The sequence continues at coordinate 25,195 of JADHUM010000033.1, read as the reverse complement.
ATGGGTGGGAATAGTGTTATCATTGCACTCAGCGCCACCTTACTCTTTTTTGGTGCAGATTGGTTGGTAAAAGGGGGTAGTCAACTCGCTAATCAAATGGGTGTAAAACCCCTTATTGTTGGCTTATCAATCGTGGCATTCGGTACCTCCATGCCAGAGTTTGTGGTCAGTTTGATCGCCAATGTTTTTGAGGACTCGTCTACAATTGCCATCGGAAATATTATCGGAAGCAATGTGACCAACATTGGATTAATCCTGGGAGTCAGCGGATTGATCTTCCCCATAACCATCCACTTTAAACAAACCTATAAAGGGTTGATCTTTCTTTTTGCAGTCAGCCTTCTGCTTTATGGTCTATCCCTGGATGGTTCCGTATCGCGCATAGATGGTTTTATTATGGTGCTGGTTCTCATCGGTTACATCTTTTATTTGTATCGTCACCCAAGTGAAGTTCCACTTGAAAATTTTGAAGGTGAATTTGGAAGTAAAACAAATAATCTCCTCCTGGTTTTAGCCGGAAGTATAGCATTGTCTGTTGGTGCCTGGTTGTTTGTAAAAAGTGCAGTTTGGATAGCCGAAGAATTTGATATACCTAAGATGGTGATCGGCCTGACCATCGTGGCTGTTGGGACCAGTCTACCAGAATTGGCGACTTCCCTGGTAGCTGCGTTCCGAAAACATGGTGAGATATCAGTTGGAAATATTATTGGAAGTAATGTCTTTAACATCCTCTTTATCATGGGAGGAGTGGGATTAATAAAACCACTCGATGTCCTTGAAAGTCGGACGATTGCTGGCGAAGCCGTGAAAATATTTCCTCATGCCCAATATCTCATCATGATGGCATTTGGGTTGGTCCTGATACCACTGGGAATGCGGCATAAAATTGGACGCCTCACTGGTACCATCCTGGTTCTCGGTTATCTGAGTTTTTATATCTATCTTTTTTATGGACGAGCTTGATAGGAAACCAAGGCTCATGCCGGACAAGCAGAATATACAGACGATTCAGCCCTACCAGCGTCTTGCAGCCTATTACGACACCCTCATGGATTATATCAATTATGATATTTGGGTAGATGATATAGAGGCACTGGTTGCACCCTATGAGCCAGACAAGACATGGTTGGATATCTCTTGTGGTACCGGTTCCATGGCTCTCAAGCTTGCCCGGCGTGGCATTAATATGACTGCCATAGACTTGAGTGAACACATGATTGAAATTGCTCGCAATAAAGCACTCGCGGAAAAGCTTCAGATTGAGTTTGGGGTTGGGAATATGGTCAATTTTACGTCAGCCAAAGAATTTGACGTCATCATCAATCTTCATGATGGTTTGAATTATCTGCTGGAGACGTCTGAGATTGAGTTATTTCTCCGAAATACATTCACACTTCTCAAACCAGGTGGCATTTTGCTGTTTGATGTGGTTACCCCCCTGTTATGCCAAACCCATTTCCGTGGCTATCGGGAGATATTCAGTGATGAATATGGAGGGTATGAGCGATACACCAACTATGATCCTGACTCTCAATTGGCTGAGTCAGTCTTCACTCTGAAAACAGATAGGGAAGATACGGTTGATGTTGAATCACATATTCAAAAAGCATATGAGCAATCTGACGTGGAGAAGTTTTGTACATCCTCAGATTATAAGTGGTGGAAAATTCTCGATGATGAAACGCTGGATCAACCCACTCCACAATCGGAACGGTTTATCGTTATGTTGAGGAAGACTGCATGATCAGATTCGAAAATGTTTTCTTGAGATATGATACGGGGATATCCCTACGCGATCTGAATTTCAGCATAGACAAAGATGAGTTTGTATATTTATATGGAGATTCCGGAAGCGGTAAATCCTCCATTCTCAAGATGATCTATTTGGATTTGTTTCCTAATTCAGGCGCAGTGAGTGTGCTTGGTTCTGACTCCACCCATACAAAGAGAAGAGACATTGCCAAGATTCGTCAAAGGATTGGCATGGTGTTCCAGGATTTCCATCTGTTGGCTGACAGAGACATTTACTCCAATATCGCCCTTCCTCTCGAACTGCAAGGCTTCAAAACCGACGAGGTTCGAAGTAAGGTTTCATTAAAGGCTGATGAGTTAGGTATTCGCTCCAGATTGTCACATTACCCCCATGAATTATCGGCTGGCGAACAACAGAAAGTTGCGTTGGCACGTGCCATGGTGATTTCTCCTGAAATTCTACTGGCCGATGAGCCTATCGCACATCTCGATGAAAAAGCCGCAAGTGAAGTTCTTAAATATATCTGGAAAATTCATGATGCAGGAACATGTGTCATTTTTGCCACCCACAATGATAACCTTCTCAAACAGGATCCAGCCAGGAACATCACTTTGGTATCTGGTGAAGTTGTGAGTGACAGGCCATTATGAAACTAAGTTATATCATAAGAGAGGGAATTATTGGTATCAAAAGAGCCCGCATGCCTTTCATGATATCCGTTTTCTCCGTAACCATTGCCTTGCTGATCGTGGGGCTGGGTGTACTGGCAGTTGATAATAGCCTGGAGTTCTTAGGTGAATTTCAAGCAAGCTATGATCTTGAAATATTCCTGGAAAATGAAGTGACTACCCACCAAAAACATGAGTTGGCAGCCATCGTCAGGGATTATCCAGGAATTTTTAGAATGGAATATTTGTCCAAGGAAGATGCAGCCGCCCTTTATAATGCTGAATTTGGGGAAGATGTTCTTTCCTTGTTGGATGACAATCCATTGCCCAGTTCATTTCGCATTACTTTTGAGGAAGATCATCGTTCTGCAGAATATATCTTAACTTTTATCCACAACATGAATGAATTGGATGGGGTAGATGAAGTCATGTTTAAGAAGGATCTGTTCAATCGGGTTCAGGGCATCATGAAGCTTGTCTACACAGTCGCCACCGTCACCTTGTTTCTCATAATCTTATCCACAGTATTTCTTACTGCCAATAATCTTCGGTTGATGATACTGGCCAGATACGAATTTATTGAAACGGTTCGCCTATTGGGCGCCAGCGATTTCCTGATAAAGGCACCATTCTTTCTGGAAGGAGGCATTCTGGGATTTCTTGGGGCAAGTCTCTCAGTGCTTCTGATCATGCTAGCTGAGTATAGTATTAAGTATTTTGTCCAATTCGACTTACCTGTAAGGATAATTGATCATCCCGAAGTAATATTAGGGTTGATTCTTTTCGGCGTCAGTATTTCCTCCTTAGGTGTTTTGAAGGCCGTAAGAAAAATGCTTCGGTTCGTTGCTTGATTTTAAAGATTCCTCCATCCTGAACATTTGCTTTCAAGCCTTATATAACAACTCTTTACCCATTTAAAATCTTGTATTAATTGGGACCCAAAATTATTATGTTCGGTTATGAATCGAAGTCCTAGACAAACGTTTATAGAACTCAAGGACCGTGAGGAAAAAGTCCTCAAATGGTTGGTGAGAGATTATGCTGTGAACGGGCACCCAGTTGGGTCTTCACGTCTGGTTGCCATGGATTATTTCAAGGTAGGGTCCGCAACCCTTCGTCATGTTTTGAGCGATCTTGAAGTGGGAGGATACTTATTGCAGCCCCACACGTCGGCAGGACGCATTCCAACGGATAAGGGATATCGATATTTTGTGGATAGGCTGATGGAACTCGAACAACCCCAGCAGAACGTCACCAGAGATTATGAGTCAGGGTTGGATAATCTTAGTAGAGATCTCGATCAACTGATCAAAAATACTGCTCAGTTTCTGGGTGATATGTCTCATGCCCTGGTGCTCATGTCCCGCCCTCAGGAAAGAGCTACTCGTATTCGTTCAATTGCTCTCCATGAATTGGATAAAGAATCCGTACTTCTTATTGTCCATATGTCCCTGGGACAGGTGAAGACGGTTGCCTTTGAATTAGAGAGCAAGCTTTCTCGCATTGTGATGCACGAAGCAGAAAATATATTGAATGATCTATTTGCTGGTCGCGATATAGATGATGTTCAAAAGCAGGTTGAACAGGGCACTGACGAAGTGACACGAAAAAACCCCATCATTGATCAGATTTTAAAGAGTTTTAACAACGTTCTGGATTCCAATTCCAGCAATGATTTTAGAACCTATGGCACGCACCAGTTGCTGCATTATCCGGAAATTGCGGATCCAGCAAAATTAGAATTCTTGCTGGAAGCTATAGAGACTGATTCTCTCCAACGGTATTTACCTGCGCCCTTATATAGTGGGAAGCCCAGTGTCTTTATCGGTGGGGAACTGGGGCAGACATTTTTTAAAAATATGTCGCTCGTCTCTATTGCCTATAAGGGGAACAGGTGTAGTGGTGAAATTCATATTTTAGGACCCACTCGCATGGAATATGAACGTATCATTGGTCTGGCAGAATTCACTGCAGATAAAATTGAAACATTAATTAACACGAAATACATAAAGTAATATGACTGATAAAACGACAAAGAAGACGAGCAAACAAAAAAAAGCAACTCCAAAGCCTAAGCTTACAGCTAAAGAAAAATTGTTAACCAAAAAGATTGAAAACCTTGAAGATACTGTGGAAAAACTCACTGATGAACTGGTGGATCAGCAACTCCGTGTGCAAGCAGCAGAAGAAAAAATGTTGCGCGTAGTTGCAGAATATGAGAATGGAAAAAAACGAGTAGAAAGAGAAAAAGAACGATCCCTAACCTTTGCCAAGGATCGAATGCTTATGGGGCTCTTTCCAATTATTGATAATCTTGAGCGCTCTGCCCAATATGAACAGGACGCTGCAGATGCAGAAAATTCATCCAAGGGTATTGCTCTGGTTTTAGATCAGATTCAAAAGTTCCTGAAAGATACTGACGATGTTGAAGTCTTTGATCCCACAGGGGAACCTTTCGATCCCGAGCTGCACGAAGCCATGGCCATGCAACCCTCTGAAGAACATGATCCCGGCAACATCATTCAGGTGTTCGAAAAAGGCTATAAATCAGGTGATCGTGTGTTAAGAGCAGCAAAAGTAGTGGTTAGTCAATAGCTATGGCCAAACGCGATTATTATGAAGTACTTGGTCTATCTAAAGGGGCCAACAAAGCTGATATAAAGAAATCTTATCGTCAGATTGCCATGAAGTATCATCCAGATAAAAATCCTGGTGATAAAGAAGCTGAGACCAAATTTAAAGAAGCTGCTGAAGCCTACTCAGTCTTAAATGATGAACAGAAAAAAGCACAATATGATCAATTCGGTCATGCCCCTGAAGGCGGCATGGGTGGAAGCCCCTTCGATGGATTCGGTGGTGGTGGATTCGGTGTAGATCTGTCTGATGCCCTGCGAATATTTATGGATGGATTCGGCGGTGGCGGCGGTGGTGGATTTGGAGACATATTCGGTGGTGGTGGGGGTTCTCGCTCCCGCGGTCGTTCCAGAGGTTCAGATTTAAAAATTAAGTTGCCCTTAACCCTGGAAGAAATTGCTACGGGTGTCACCAAAAAGATGAAAGTCAAAAGATTCGAATCTTGTCCCGATTGCAGCGGAACCGGCGCACGGGATAAGGCCAGCAAAACAAACTGTACGGTTTGTCATGGTAGGGGTGAAGTACAACAAGTTTCCAGATCAATGTTTGGACAATTTGTCAATATTCAACCTTGTTCAAATTGTGACGGCACCGGTGAGGTGATCGCTCATCCATGTCAGACTTGTAGAGGCGATGGAAGAGTGAGAAAGGAATCTGTTGTATCAGCTAAGATTCCTGCTGGTGTTCACGCAGGCAATTATATGACCCTTAAAGGCGAAGGCAACTCAGCCAGACGCGGTGGGCAACATGGTGATCTGATTGTTCTCATTGATGAAAAAGAACACGATTTATTTATTCGAGATGAGGATAATATCTATCTTGAACTGGGCATTAATATGGCCCAGGCAGTCACTGGTACAGAATTGGAGATTCCAACCCTGACAGGAAAAGTCAATCTGAAAATTCCTGCTGGTTCTCAATCGGGGAAACTTCTCCGATTAAGAGGAAAAGGGATTCCTCGTATCAATAGCCATATGGTTGGTGATCAAATGGTGAAGATTCAGATTGAAACTCCTGTAAAACCAAGCAAGAGAGAGAAAGAGCTCTACAAAGAACTAGCAGACTACTACAGTAGTCAAAAAGTCAAGCGTAGTATCTTTAGAAAAATAAAATCCTTACTATGATGAGGCAGGAAACTTGCTAAATTTTACCCGCCAGGAACGAATTGTAATTTACTTTTTAGTGGTCACACTGGGAGTAGGTGCTGTTCTCAGGCTTGTTAGAAATCAGCGTATTGAAAAACAGTTGACTCCGAATCGGTTTTATGAAGAGGAACAACAATTCATAAAGATCACAGAGCAGATAAATTCTGACTCGCTCCAGTTTGTTGACAAGGACAATTCAACGCCGGAATCTAGTGGAGTTGATACGCTTACAGAGGGGATCGATGGAGCTGTTAACCTGATAAATTTGAATACGGCTGGAGTTAGTGAACTTTCTAAACTGCCGGGTATCGGCCCGGCTATAGCTGAAAGAATAAAAGATTATAGGGATCGAAATGGTCCATTTAAGAATAAATCAGATATTGTCCTCGTTAAGGGGATCGGAAATAAAATATACACCCGCATTGAGGGTTTAGTTACGACAGAGTAGTCGAGGAGGACTCGTGAGTAAAGATTTTTTCGCCAATCACAGAACCAATTCAATAATAATTATTGTTCTGATAATACTGTTTATCAGCGTGATTTATCTTCCAAAGACTATCTGGGATTATGAGGCCACATTGCGTGATGATGCTCGATTCCGGATGAACGCTGTAAGCCTTGCTGAAAAACTTCACTATCAATTAGCAAAAGAATATACCACTGATACTGAACAACTTTTACTTGTTGTGAATAGCGTTAAAGACAGTCTTCTTGCCGCAGCTATGGATACAAATTATAGCTATTATGGACCTCAGAAGATACCTATGGCCGCAAAGTCTATTCCGGTGAATTATTCTGATGAATATAAAAAGCTTTATAATAAGTTACATCTCGACCTATTCAAGACACTGGAACCCAATCACAATATGGATGCAAATACTATCAATCTCGTTCTCGATAGTATAAAAACCCTTTTTGACGCTGGCAACTATGTCGGTGACCAGAATATGGAGATAGATAGCATTGGTTTGAGCTTCACGGTTTCAGACAAATTTGATATTTTATATCAGAACATCAAAACCTCTATGTTCAATGCACTTACCACGAGTTACACAAAATATCCAACCTTCTCCAATCCCCTGGTTGATGCTGTCATGGATAGCATCGCCAAAAATCCCAATCTTTCAGGTCGTATTGAGTTTGGTGGTATTTTTGATGGTGATGTGAGGATTGACTTCATCATTCCAGCTACCTTTGAAGAGAACCTGGAAAAGACACTGGAAGCACTAAAAAAACAATTTGTAATTGATTCCTATGATTCAACTACCTACGGGGACACCCTCTATGACATGGCCTTGGCAGAGTTTCTCGTACTAAATGATACGCTGGAAACCATGCCTGACTTTATGAAGCTCATGTATCTGGATACAAGTGGTATCGAAGTTGAAATCCCTGTGGAAGTTAAAGTTGGGGATATGGAAGCTGCGCTTGCAAAACGAAGGAACAACTTATACAAGCGCCTGACAGGGTATTCTGAACCAAGTCCTTACATTGCCGACCAAGTTATAGCAGTCGCTTTGGATTCATTAAACAGTCCCACTGCCGGATTAGATTCAATCCACCTGGATATAGATTTAACAAATGCAGTTTTTAACATTAATATTCACAAAAATATTTCTGAGTATTTTAATAAGGTGAGTCTGGAACAAGCTTACTATAAGTCAGCTGTAAATTTAAGTGATCTCGACTGGGAAAAAGCCGCCGTTGAAGTGGTTGAATTTATCGGTGCAAAACTAATAAAAAAATCTGATTTCTTAAAGTGGCAGGTGGTAGAAGTTGAGTCTGATACTTTTAATGTGAATATTTATGACAATTTCTTACGTAAATATGATGATATGAATATTAAACTGGCAGAGACACTTACAGGCAAATTCATCAACATACATAATCAAGCCCGCGATATCGTTGGAATTGCAGAACATTTGGCTGGTGTTGATACACTAAACTGGAGCGGTGAACAGGTTATTGAATTTCCTGCAGATACTTTGCTTATTGATGTATTTCCAACCTATCTCTCGGAATATGACACTACCTTTACTATTGCACGTGATACAGTTGTACAGATTGAAGATAGTACTTTCAATGGTGTCTGGTATAGAGGCAAGGTGGGCGTTACTCAGGAATTCTCACTCGATTCTTTGCCTTTCCTCAAGCGACTAAACAATTCAGCCTATCACTATGATTTCAACGGTACTGATAGTGTACTGTCAATGAATATTCTGGAAAAAAGTGATACTGCCTACGTAGAAAAGGTTTTCTACGGTATGGATAAATTCATTTTGGTTTTCGCAGGGGATAGCCTGCTTGAAAATTTATTCCTTATTGCAGATATGTACTCAGAGCTTGACTCCATCCAAATTGATAGTCTTAGTGTTGTCTCTGATGAATTTGTCGCCGGTGACAATGAAAAGGATCTGTTTATGCACAAAGATTCCTTTGGAGGCTGGATCGACACAACAACCAGCAAAAAATATGTTAAAAAACAACTGTTTTCTCACTATCAGTTTGAGCCAAAACTCACTAGGTGTACCGTAACTGATTTGCCATATCGTGTTACTGTGAGAAATAATGTGAATCTGGGCATTGAGTCTCCAATAACACATCCAATTGAAACCAGACGATATCTTTTCTTTACTCAGGTTGATTCAACCCATGGAAGTCTGATTGATGGAGAGGAAAGCTGGGCCAAGTAGAAGGCTAATACACCATGCTGGCAATTCATATATCTCGGCAGAATATAAAATTCGCCCAATTGGTGAATTTTAAGGGTACCCCATTTATCGAGAGTCTTGGAAAAGTCAGTTTAAACGATAATCTCCATAGCCCGGATATGACAAACTCCCAGGTTATTATGGCCCTGGCTGAGCAAATTTCAAACATTCGTAATTCTGCAGAGTTTCCAGATACAGCAACCCATCTTGTCATTGACAGCGATTGGTTTCCAATGGGTATTCATCCCGTTGATGCTGCCTTATCAGGAAACGATCTAAGTAAATATCTCAATTGGTACATGAAAGAGATGCTGGAAGGGTCCCTTGCTCAATATTCCATGGTGCACCAGGAACTCAATAGATCCTCAGCCAAGGCAGCGCAGTATCTTTCTTTGGCAATACCTCAATCCTTTGGCTCATGGTTAGACCGAATTATTGGTCCTTCTGAATTGGAATTGAAGAATGTTATTACAGAGATAGAAGCAGTTGGCAATGTTTTGACAGCAACCAAGCTCCTTGATTTCGAAGGGGGAATCCAGGTTGTTTTGGAAAATCGTGAAAATACGATTAGCTGTCACATGTTTCAGGACCAGGAATTTTCAGGCTTATTCCATGGTTCATTGAATTGGGATTACAAAATTACGCTAGATCATGTCAGGGGCGATGGCGATCTCATTATGCTTGTGAAAGAAGCCATTGAGAGAGCAATCAAAGGCAAGCGCGATCCTGACAATGTGATTACCAATCTTTTTTACTTCTCCTCGACTGGGGATCCTTCTCTTATGAGCAACCTGGAAAAATATGAGGTTAGCTGTCAACCGCTCAATTTGGGCAATCACTTCAATTTCAGAGATCCTGATGCTGAGAATATTGATGAATATGCCGTTGTCCTGGGTGCGTTGAATGTAGAGATACAGGAGCGCTTCAGTGAAGATTGATCTTAGAAAAGACAGAGGGATTCTGGATTTAAAGAAATTCCTGGCAGACGAATCCTCAACCCACCAGCTGTCTGAAGATGAACTCATTGCTGAAACCATGCGTAGGCGACGTTCCAGCCTAAAAACTGAAACTCCTGATCAAAATAAGCTGGAGACGGTAGCAGACATTCCAAAAACCGAATCCAAGGCCAAGAAAAAGACAAAAGACAGCAACAGAAATCCCCTCCGTGAGTTGGTGCTTCTCATCCTCATGCTTGCAGTCACAGTCTATTATTTAAATGATAAAGGAATACTTTATTCAAGCATAGATATGGCTCAGGAAATGGTTTACGACCTATTGGGTATAGATCCGGTTCTCCCTGTAGAAAAAGATTCTGATCTAGATCAGTACGATCAGTATTTTTCTGGAGATTCCTTGGTCATTGATGATGTGCTTCCAGACGAAGTGTTTAATGAACTTATGCCCCTGACCGATGATATCGTTGCTTTGGCCGATTCAATTGCATCAGCCAAACCTGAATCCCTATACGTGAAATTACCTGGTGGAAGAGACACAGTTATCGTCTATGAGGAGTTCACCCAAGTTTCTGAAGAAGTCGTTAAACTCACAGATGAAGACATCTCTATTATTAATAATCGCTCGCTGCTGCTTATGGTAACAGAAATGGTAAGTAACTTCCCCCTTGAATATGATTCTGGACACCTGTATTTGAAAAGAGACGCTCTCTCCATAAATGCCCCTCGAGGTGGTGAATGGGTTGGAGCAATGAAAACTACTCTTGATAAATTTGTCCTGGGATCCTTTATAGAGGATTATAGCTCAGGCACTGCCAAAATTTCCAGTAAATTTGAAATTATTATGAATGCTGAGAAAGGTTTTCGGGGACAGTCCTTTGATGCAATGCGACTTCTAGACATCCTGGCAAATCCATTTTATGACTATTTGGAGGAAGTCGTTATTGATCCCGCACGAGGCACCGATGACAATCCAGTTCAAATTATATTCTCAGGCTCTGCCCAGGAAATTCAATATATTTTATCATCCTGGTCTGAATCAAGGAGCAACTACCTCATTCGATCTATTGATATTGAGTTTAAGGCTGAAATCCTCAAGCTCACCTTTGGCGTCACCTTCTTCAATTACACCCCATGACACGAATCATAGCTGGGGAGTGGAGGGGACATCCTCTACCAAAACTGAAGACAGGATCTGTTAGACCTACCACCGATCGTGCTCGTACAATTTTATTTGATACCCTCAGGGATGTCCGGGAAATGCATGTATTGGATCTATATAGCGGTACTGGTGCCCTGGGTTTCGAAGCACTGAGTCGAGGAGCGGTTTCCCTTATCTCAATCGATCAGGAGAGGAAATACATCAACGAACAGAAAATCTGGATGAAGCATCGCGACAAGATCTTCAAAGCGTATGTCGGAGATGTTCAAAGAGTGCTCAGGAAATTGAATCAAAAGTTTGATCTCATATTAGCTGACCCACCCTACGCAGAGAAACTTTCCTCAACTATTATACATCTAATAGAAGTACATGCCGCTGAAAATGCTTATTTTGTCTATGAATCTGCCAGAAGAGAAGAAAGCATTCTGGATTCAGATGTTTTTAAATTGCTTAAAGAAAAAGTGGTTGCAGAAACAAAAATTCAAATATATAAGGCGCACTGATATGAAAAAGAGATTAGCCATATACCCAGGTACTTTTGATCCAATCACTCTAGGTCACCTCGACATTATAGAAAGAGCTGTATCCGTTTTTGACGAAGTCGTGGTATCAGTGGGGAGAAACATCGGTAAAAAGCCCTTGTTCTCTGTAGAAGAACGCATTGAGATGATTGAAAAAACTACTGCGCATCTTGAAAATGTGAATGTGACTTATTTTGATGGTCTGGTTGTAGACTATGCTCGCAAATTGAATGCTGTTGCCATGATCAGAGGCTTGAGAGCGATGTCGGATTTTGAATTTGAGTTCCAGATGGCTCTTGTAAATCGAACACTTTTTCCTGATCTTGTTCAAGTATTTCTCATGCCACATGAAGCATACACCCATTTGAATTCGACCATTGTAAGGGAAGTATCGAGTTTTGGTGGGGACATTACTTCATTTGTCACGCCCTATGTTGCCGACGTACTTCATAAAAAATTTCATTTAAAAGCTAAAGAATAAGGTTATCGAGCATGCCAACATATGAATATGAATGCCTGAGTTGCGGTACTCATTTCGATGCTTTTCAAAAGATGTCAGATTCTCCTTTAGACAGGTGTTTGCAATGTAAAGGAAGTGTCAGAAGAATTGTTAGTGGTGGAAGCGGGCTCATATTTAAGGGTTCAGGATTTTACATCACCGACTATGCCAAGGGTAAAGGCAAGAAAACTGAGACAACAACTGCTCCAAAGAATGGGTCAAAATCTAACTCGTCTAAACCAAAAACTGCTGATACATCCAATACCAAAAAAAAATAGCTCAACCCTTAACTGACAGTCTAAATTCAGACCACGCTTTGGATAAATCGCTTCCCGCTTACCCCATAAATCCAGTTAATATCGCTTAAATTTCAAAATTGTCAGGAATTATGGCATTTTTAGGAATAATGATGATGCCATCTTTTATGGTAATGGTATCACTCTCAAACTCATCCACCCCGTCTTTATTTGTGAGTCGGACATTTGTACCAATACGCACATTCTTATCAGCAATGACATTCGATAGAACAGAGTTTTCACCAATTCCAATGGGGATATGTGACTTTGAATTGGGATCATCATAGAAATCAGCACCCATGAAGTAGGTACGCTTCAACTTTACCCCATCTCCAATAATACTTCGGATACCGATAATTGAGTCTTTCAGTTGAGCATTGCCAATCTTGCACCCCTCACAAATGATGGAGTGGTCAATCTTCGCACCTCGAATTTCACTCCCAGGCAAGAATCGCTGCCGGGTATAGATTGGATTCTTTTCATTATAAAAAGAAAAATCTGGTTTCTCTTTTGTCAGAGCAATGTTGGACTCAAAGAAGGTTCTAATAGTTCCAATATCTTCCCAATACCCCTGAAATCTGAAGGCAGTGGTTTTCAAAGTTTCGATTGCGTGGGGGATGATATTTTTTCCGAAATCATCTCCCTTGATTTTCAGCACCTCAGTGAGCACCTTTTTATTGAAAATATATATTCCCATGGACGCCAAAACTTTATTCTCACCGTCAATCACTTCAGCTAATTCATTGATGAGTTCCTCAGATTGTGGTTTTTCAACAAACCTGGTAATCTTGTCATCACTATTTGCTTGCAGAACACCAAGTTGAGGAGCTGTGGAAGTGGGCATGGGCCGTACGCCAACAGAAACATCAGCCCCAGTAGCGAGGTGATGATCAAAAAACTCAGAATAATCCATTTTATACAGATGATCCCCTGCTAAAATGATATAATGAGTTGCACTCATCTGTTCAAATCGATCCCAATATGATCTCACAGCATCGGCTGTCCCCTGAAACCAGTCTTTGTTTTTCGATGTTTGCTGGGCGGCTAATATTTCTATGTCACCACCTGAATAGATATCAAATTTATAGGTACGCGAGATGTGTCGATGGAGGGAAGTCGTATTGAATTGAGTCAAGACATGAATGAGGTTGATCCCTGAGTTGATGCAATTACTGATGGGCACATCAATCAAGCGATATTTACCTCCAATATGCACGGCAGGTTTTGCACGATAAGAGGTCAAAGGAGATAATCTTTCTCCACGTCCACCCCCAAGGATAATAGCTCCCAAACGCACTTCAGACTGTTTCACACGAACCTCGCTTTCAAAGATTATATAAATGTAAATACTGTTTTGCTGATTGATCCCACGAAAAATCCTTTGACATGGCTCTCGCCATGAGAGTTTTCCAATCTGACCCAGAATGGTATACTTTTAGAGCCAGTTTCATTGCTTTTCTCAGTTCCTTTGTACCATAGGGTTCAAAAACAAATCCCGTTCCAGAGTCTGGGCTCCAAGCTGCCACTGTATCTCCCAGACCTCCAGTAAGATGAACGATGGGTATGGTCCCATATCGCAGACTATAAAGCTGATTTAATCCGCAGGGTTCAAACCTGCTGGGCATGAGAAACATATCGCAACCAGCTTCAATCAGATGTGCCAGTGGTTCATTAAATCCATCCTCAAATGCAATGTGCTGGGGATGTATTTTTGATGCTTTACGGAGCTGCCCAGATATCTCAGGACTCCCAGAACCGAGAAAAATAAATTTTGCACCCAATGTAACGAACTCGTCGAGGACTTCCATAATCAAAGGGAAGCCTTTATTCTCTACCAGTCGGGATATAGACCCAAAAAGAGGGGCATCAGGTTCTGGAGAAAGACCAACTTTTGCCAGCAATGCCTCCTTATTTCTCCTTTTACCAGTCAGATCATCCTTTGAAAAATGATAGGGTGTAAATTGATCAAGTTCAGGGGACCAATATTCAGTATCGATCCCATTCACTATTCCTGAGAAATTGGATTCACGGGCCTGTACTCTAATCAGGCTATGCTCATCTACATTCAAGCCTTCTAGTAGCTCTAGAGCGTACCCTGGGCTCACTGTGGTCACAATATCACTATGATCAATTCCCTCAAGCAGCGCACTATAATTGTCCCACTGTGTTTTTGTCAGGTACGTGCTCGTCGATTCTGGGAGAAAGGATGCTTCTTCAGGTGAGAAATGACCATGGTATAGAAAATTGTGAATTGCAAATATCGTTTTTATCTTAAGTTTCATCGCCTTCACCATAACGGGCAATAGTCCTGTATGATGATCATTACAATGCAGGATATCCACCTCAAGACTTCCCCTGGAAATAAGGTCCAACACAACCAGTTGGAAATAAAAATAACGAAGGTTATTGTCTGCAAAACCCTCACCATCTGATTCCGTGTAAATTCCATCTCGACCAAAAAACTGCTCACACTTAATAAAGCCAATTTTAGTATAACCATCACTATCTGTGGTATGATGCAGCGAATAAGGAATAATCTCATCACCTAAAGTGATATCACCCTTTATGGACGTTGGCTGGATATCATGCTTGATTTGATCGATTTGACCGTATAGGGGTGTTAGTACCTGAACTGATTTAACATACGGGGCTATTGCCTGGGGGAGGCTGCCGGCTACATCAGCCAGTCCACCTGCCTTGGAATACGGGGCAACTTCGGCTGATACGAATAAAATGTTCATTTAATTATGACTTACAGTAATATTGCACACAACCGGCAAATGGTCGGAATATCCGCCTTGATATTTACCACTCCGATACATCCTGTCTGGCCAACCCTTATGGTCGCCATCTTTTTCAATGAGATAGCCCGGTTTGAAAGGATGGGTGGATTCGAAGGTCCAATCAAAATTCTTTCTATCACGCATCCCCGATGAAATGATTATTTGATCCAGAACTGTCCATTTACCGCGGTACATACATGTTCCAGCATCCGGGTTTTTGTCTAGTGACCAGGTTGTATTAATCAGGTCACCTGGATACAATTGGGGACCCGCTTGATGAGCTCGGAGGACATCATATAATGAAGGATCATCTGGGTAGTCGTTAAAATCACCCATGATCAAAATATCAGCTTGTGGATCCTTGACGAGAATATGATCAATGCGTGTCCGCAAGGTACGAGCAGCAGTTCTACGGAGAGGATCAGTTTCTTTTTGCCCGCCCCACCGTGAAGGCCAGTGATTTACAAAAACATAAATGGTTCTATCACCAGAAGTCCTGTTAAAAGTGAATTCAACCTCAACAATATCTCTGGTTTTCTCATTGCCAGCCAGAAATATAGGCAAAAAGTGGCTACTTTTTAGCGTGAGTTGCTTAGGATCGTAAAGTAAGGCACAGTCAATTCCCCGTTCGTCAGGCGATTCTTTGTGGACAATTTTTAATCCACGTTTTAAAAAGCTGTCATTGAGTCGGGTTAAAACGCTTTTGTTTTCAATCTCAGCCAGACCAAGAATGGCCAGATCATTGGCTTTGTCCAAATCATGGATAACTCTGGAGAGGGCCTCAAACTTCTTAACCAGTCTTTCTTCCGTCCATTCGTACTTACCTGATGGCGTAAAATCGTCGTCCTGAATAAGTGCAGCATCTGTAGTGTCAAATAGATTCTCGACGTTCCAGAATGCTGCTTTGAATTGACTTTGAGCGTATAATTCTCCCGACCAACCAATGAGAGTGAGGGTAAAGAGAAGTATGCGCATGGAATGATTACATTTCTTTTTCAGCACGAAGTGCCTTACCCTCGGTCAATAGACCTGCGTCTATGAGGTCGGGCGTCATATAGACTATGCCATCTTCATCGTGTGGTTCTGCATAAACTGAATGGACAGATTTCAAACCGCCCATCCAGCGCCGTTTATCACTGATGTAAACGAGATCACCAACATTTGCCGCCATTTCTTCCATTTGCTTATGAGAGAAACGCACATATGAATCAGCTGATTCCTCGAGTTTCCAATGTACGATTGGTTCTTCACCTGGAACATCATTGGGTTTTGAGCCCTTGAACATCTCTCTGGCCTTATCCAGCGTCCAAACTGTGATACCATCTAGTTTTTCATCATCAGCGGCATTCAAGACAAAGGAGTTGACCATATTTGAAAAACCCCAAACCAGTGTGTAATAAACCCTTCCCAAACCTGAGATGGGTTGTTCTGTGCTATTGAGATGGGCTTTGGCATTTACGACAATATTGGCAGTAAACTTTTCGATTCTCACCTCAACCTTACGGGTGAAAATAAAGGAAAACACCACACCCGACGCAAGACAGACAAATGTATTGTAGAGAGCTCTGATATAGGAGTAGGGATGATCTGGATCCATTGCAATGCCGTGATCAAAGGGACCAATTAAACCGGCAGGATACTTGTTACCCAGCCACATGAGAATGGCACCTACAACGAAAGTCGATACAGCTGCCAGGGTGGTATAGCGTTTCCAGAAAATACCAAGAAATATGGCGATGACCAATGGAGGTGTCATGGTGCTATGGAAAAACCCATGAGCTTCATATAGGGTTGGGAAATTATCAAAGAATGTAACGGCAATAACTCCCAACAGTGTTGCGCCAGCGGATATGAACATTGCGGCTTTTAAATAATGCTTATCGTCCCGGTCTTTTACAATAGGCCGGTATATATCATTAATTACAACCGCTGCAACGGCGTTGATCAGGG
This sequence comes from Candidatus Neomarinimicrobiota bacterium, assembly GCA_016784545.1. Lineage (NCBI taxonomy): Bacteria > Pseudomonadati > Fidelibacterota > Fidelibacterota bacterium. The sequence continues at coordinate 8,120 of JADHUM010000033.1, read as the reverse complement.
TGTCCACAGTAGACATAAGCGCTGCGACAACGGCAGCAATAATAAAGGCAAATACAATTTCCGATGAGGTTACCAGTGCTGCCACCTGGGTGAATACATGATCCAGCTTAATGGTTGCATCCCATTTTTCGGGTGTCACGAGACTAATGGCTTTGCCAACCCAACCTGCATTACTTACAACCACTGTTGAAATGGGGAGGAGGAATAAAATATTAAAAGCAGCAGCCTTGCGTCCCTCATTCACTGATTTCGTCGCCATGAAACGCATGATCAAACCCTGGTTCATAAAGAGAAAACCAACGGAACCAGCCACACCATCCTGCCAGAATATCCCGACAAAATTGAAATTGCTGGGTTTATTAAAGTGGGCGAGAGGGAGCTTAAAATCCATTGGAAGGGCATTCCAGAAGACATCAAATCCACCGAGATAGTTGATTCCTAAAATGAAAACCAATATACCTGCGAATATCAGAACAAATCCCTGGGCGAGATCAGTAAAAATGACTGCAGTCTGGCCACCAAAGGTGATGTAAATACCTGCTATGATAGCGACCACCCAGATAATCGTATAAAGATCCCAACCCAGGAGTGGCTCCAGGGTTTTACCCATGGTGAGAAATCCTATTGCGATGTAACCAATCATGTAACCCAGTATGGCTATGGTTGCCAGGATACGTACATTTCGATTAAAACGTCTCTCAAAATAATCGGGAATGGATCGAATACGTGTATAGTAAACAATTGGCAACCAACCAAAAAGAAAGAATGGGAGAAAGAACCAATCATTCATGTAAGTCATGGTTGAGGAAAAACCATGCTCAAAAGCTTTGGCTGAATATTTAAGAAATGAATGTGATCCCACGCCAGTTGCAACTATTGACATGGTGATCAGCCACCATGAAAATCGACGGCCACTGAAAAAGAAGTCATTTGTGTTTTTATTATATCTGGCGAAATAGGATCCAAATCCCAGGATCAGGGCAAAATAGCCAGCTATGATAATCCAGAAGATCGGTGTGGTCTGTATAGCTTGTTCCATGAGTCTCTCCTAGAAATTCAATGCTGCGTAGGTTAGAAATGTATGAATCCCCAGATAATAGAAGTACCCGAAAAAGAGTACATAGAACCAGCGCTTATGCATGGGACGAGAAAGCTTAATCGATTTAGATTTATATATAATTACCATTCCCGCTGAAAAGATGATTCCACCTGCCACATAGAGGTAGATGACGGGCAACCAAGTTCTAAAAAAAGTGAGCTCATGCATGAATTATTAATCTCCTAATGTCTTTGAGATTCCAAAATAATTTTATCCCTATTAAATCAAACTGAATTCGGGGAGATTCTTCTGTTAAATAAGCATTATACGGGGAAATATTCGAGATATAATTCACAGATAATGCAAAACCATAATGAACTTTTCCATTGAGATTCAGTAACTATAATATGGCGATGATTAATAGCACAAAAAAGGTCGCATTTCATACACTCGGTTGTAAACTGAATTACGCCGAAACTTCAACCTTATCCCGCCAATTTGTGTCAGCTGGGTATGAAAAAACAGATTTTAGCAAGGCAGCTGATCTGTATGTCATCAACACCTGCTCGGTTACAGAGAATGCTGACCGTGAGTTTCGTAAAATTGTAAACAAGGTGAAACGGCTGGCCCCAGATTCAAAAGTTGCCGTCATAGGATGCTATGCCCAACTCAGACCTGAAAATATTGTAGCCACATCCAATGTTGATGTGGTGCTGGGGACGAAGGAGAAATTCAATCTTCTTGAGCATCTTGATTTTAACGCTCCAAAAGAAACTCCCTTGATCATTCGCGACACTGAAATTGATGAATTACACGGCTGTACCCCATCATATTCTGTGGGCGACAGAACGCGTTCATTCTTAAAAATCCAGGATGGCTGTGATTACCCCTGTACCTATTGTACCATCCCGCTGGCCAGAGGGAAAAGTCGCAGCATTGATCCAGACATTCTGGTTACCCAGGCCTATGAAATCGCCGCTAGAGGTGTCAGGGAGATCGTTCTCACAGGCGTAAATGTGGGTGACTACCGTTTTGGATCGGAGATTACTCTACTAGATCTCCTGAGAAAACTTGACCGAGTGGTAGGAATTGACCGCATTCGAATCTCATCAATCGAGCCCAATCTTCTTACAAATGAAATAATCGATTTTGTTTCAAAATCAAAAAGTATCCTCCCGCACTTTCATATTCCTTTGCAGGCCGGCTCGGATAAAATTCTCGGCCTTATGAAGCGCAGATATACTCTTGACCTATACAAAGACCGTATCAAAGCTGTTAGATCGGTTATGCCCGATGCTGGAATAGGTGTGGATGTCATCGTCGGCTTCCCAGGTGAGGGAGAGGCTGATTTCCAGGAGACCTATGATCTCATCGAATCACTTGATATCTCTTATCTCCATGTTTTCACCTATTCAGAGAGGCCCAACACTGAAGCTGTCAATTTGCCAGGCAAGGTGGGGATGAGGGATAGAAAAGATAGAAACAAGCGCCTGACGGAGCTTTCAGACAAAAAGAACCAGGCATTTGCCCTACGACAGCTAAATCAGAAAAAGTTTGTCTTGCTTGAGAGCTTGAACAATGGGGTTTTAACAGGTATGACAGAAAATTACCTAAAAGTCCATATTCCCAGCAACTCGGAGGAGCTGTTGAATACCATTGTAGGTGTTGAACTCACAGGTGTTCATCAATCAAAAGTGTTAGCCTCGATACACACCTGATTTACGATCCACAGATATGTATAAAAAAAGGAGACAGATAAAACTGTCTCCTTTTTTTATACTACTTTAAATAATGTATTTAAGTCGATTTAATCGGTGGTTTAATCTGTGACATAATCACTGCAGCAATTAAGCAGAGTATTCCACAGATTGTAAAGGCTAGAGGGAAATTACCCATATCTCCAAGCCAGCCACCCATGATGGGACCAAGGATTCCACCAAAGCCATAGGCTAAGAATATCCATCCATAATTCTGCCCAATAAATTTAGTACCAAAGGTGTCTGCAGTAATTGTTGGGAAGAGAGAAAAATTTCCTCCAAAATTAAAGCCGATAAGGGTTGCTCCGAGATATAAGAGAGCTGGTGTTCCAGCCATCCATTGAAATAGAATCACAACAACGCCCTGAGTGGCCATCATTATCACGATGGATTGTTTACGTCCAAGTCTATCACTGATGGCACCCCAGGCAATACGACCCAGTCCATTTGCCAGAGAGAAAAATACAGCCATGGCAGTTCCGGCGATGGCACTTGCAGCAACCTTATCAATTCCGTTGGCAGTTAAGGCAACCATGGGCCATAACTTCATGAGGCCAATACTCATGAGTCCGGCACTTGCACCAAAGGCAAAAGTCATTGATATAAAATGGAATTGTGGAGTCTTCAGCATTTCAGTGCTGTTAAATTGGTTTTCATCGCTGATGGCAGATCCATCAGAAGCCACAGGTAGGGTATAACCAGCAGGTAGCCAACCCTCAGGTGGAAAAATCATCCAGATGCCACCAACCAGGATCATCAGCATAAAAACTGCACCCAGAGCTGTAAAAGTTGTACTGAGTCCATAAAGGGCAATGAGTGAGCCCCATGATCCAGCCAGTTTGACCCATAAAGTTGCACCAAAGCCAAAACCAGAAACAGCCAGACCTGTGATCAGCCCTTTTTTATCTGGAAACCAGCGCATACCGACAGCAATCGGGACGACATATGCCAAACCAATTCCGGCTCCGCCTATCATTCCAATAAAGATGAGAAGGGCAATAAAGTTGGTCCCCCCGAATAATCCTGCAAGCAGGTATCCTGAACCTAACACGAACCCACCAGCCATAGAGACCTTCCGTGGTCCAAGTTTAGGCATAATTCTACCTGCAATAACCATTACCACCGCAAAAAAGAACAGGCCGGTAGCAAAAACAGCTTGGGTCATAGCTTTTGTCCAACCAGCATCCACCAATGACGGCGTGAAAACTGACCAGGCATAAATAGCCCCCAACGCCAATTGAATAAGAACTGCCCCCAAAACAACAAACCAACGATTTCTTACTTTCATTATCCCTCCGCTATTTAATCGTGTATTGATCAATAAATCTTGAATCGTTGAATTTTATTTGCATGAATAGTGCCAAGCTTGCATCATTTTTGCATAATTATGCTAGCATGAAAGATCAATACTAGCAAAGGGTTCACTTCGGCACATTGTGTCCCTTAATGTTTATTAATAGGTTTAAGAAGGGGAAAATCATGGGAATGGTAAAAAAACGTCGTTATCAGATGGAAAGTCCAGATGAACCGCTTGAGGTGATCATCAGAGGCACTGATGTGTTAAATGAACCGCTACTTAACAAAGGAACCGCCTTTACAGAGGAAGAACGTGAAGCATTGGGTCTACGTGGTCTGGTTCCACCAAAAGTATTTACTATAGAAGAACAGGTTCTAAGGGTTCTTGAAAACTATCAACGCAAAACGGATCCATTGGAAAAATTTATTTTCCTCACGAGTCTTCATGATAGAAACGAAACTCTCTATTATAAAGTGCTTACTGAGAACCTCATGGAGATGACACCGATTGTCTATACACCTGTTGTAGGGGCAGCCTGTCAGCAATTTGGCCATATATATCGTAAAAATCGGGGTATGTATATCAGTGCCAATGACAAAGGCCATATTCGAGATATTTTCGATAACTGGAACCAAGATGAAATTGACATTATTGTGATCTCCGATGGATCCAGAATTCTTGGTTTAGGCGATCTGGGTGCCAACGGAATGGGTATACCTATCGGAAAACTTGCCCTCTATGTCGCTGGTGGTGGTGTTTATCCCTGTAAGACCTTACCTATTCTCCTGGATACAGGAACCAATAACGAAGAATTACTGGCTGATCCACTCTATTTGGGACTAAATCAACATCGTATTGGGGATGATGAATACTATGAGATCGTTGATGAATTTGTCAACGCTGTACAGGACAGATGGCCCAAAGCTTTGATTCAGTGGGAAGATTTTACAAACGATCACGCCTTCCCAATACTGAATAAATACCGGGAAGACGTGTTGTGCTTTAATGATGATATCCAGGGCACTGGCGCCGTGGCTCTATCTGGTCTACTCGGCGGTATGCGCATGAAAGAAGAGAAACTCGCAGATCAGCGTATCATTTTCTACGGAGCAGGCTCAGCAGCGGTTGGTATAGCAGACATGATTGTGGCTGGAATTGTTGAAGAAAGTGGCATGAGTGAAGAAGAGGCCAGAAAACGATTCTGGTTGATTGATAGTCAGGGATTGGTGGTAAAGAATGGTCCCCGTCCGCTCCAGGATCACAAAGTACCCTATGCCAGGGATGAAGCTCTCATAGATAATCTCATGGATGTCATTAAAGCAGTGAAGCCTACTATTCTGGTTGGCGTAAGTGGCCAGGGTCAGACATTCACACCAGAAATTATCAAGGAGATGCTGAATTATTCAAAGCAACCCATCATTTTTGCTCTTTCTAATCCTACCTCTAAATCTGAATGTACGGCCCAAGAAGCATACAAGTGGACAAAAGGGAAAGCCATATTTGCAAGTGGAAGTCCCTTTGATCCAGTCAGAATGAAAGGTAAAATATTTGTTCCAGGTCAAGGCAACAATATGTTTATTTTTCCTGGAGTCGGTCTCGGCGCTTCACTTTGTCAGGCCAAAAAGGTAACCGATGCCATGTTCTATATGGCAGCGAAAACGCTGGCGGATATGGTTACAGAAGAGGAACTCGCTCTGCGGACTGTATATCCAGATCTTAGGAAAATCCGAAAAATATCTCTAACTATCGCGGCAGCTATATGCGAAATGGCATTTGATGAAGGCTTGGCTCGTGTTGAGAGACCAAAGGATATCAAAGCCTGGGTAAAAGAAAATATGTTTGAACCAGTATATCCACGCTACGTAGCAGCCTCTGAATAAAACCTGACTAAAACTCAATATAAAGTCCCCATCACGAAACTGGTGGGGGCTTTTTTTATATAACTACATTCAATAGCGGTAATATCAATCGTCTGGATTAACATGTTTTGATGAAGAGATCAGAACATACTATTCTATATATCATCATGATCATATCCATGTCCTTGTGGGGTCTCTCCTGGACAAATGGAAAAATCCTGGGGACATTTACCAGCATCCCAATTCTCATGTTCTGGAGATTCTTCATAGCTGGGATATTCATGTTGGGAGTCTTAATTGTCCGTGGCACACAATGGAGGATTACGCTTGCAGGATTACCCTCAATCGTTGCTTCCGCTATTTTTCTGGTTCTCTATAATCATTTCTATTTTACAGGAACCCTGATTGGCTCTGCTGGGGCGGGTGGAGTCCTGGTCACTACACTCAATCCAGTCTTAACATTTCTACTCATAACAACTATAAGGCGTAATATTCCCAGAGGACGCTCCTTGGCGGGACTTCTATTGGGTATTCTGGGTGGAACCATCTTAATAAACATCTGGCAAGATGGTTGGTCTGCCATATTTACCAGCGGAAATCAATACTTTGTCCTATGCGCCAGCACCTGGGCCTTCCTCACCTTCATTTCCTCAAGAATTAATAAACACATGAGCACACTTACCTACAGCTTCTGGCTTTACATGCTTAGTTCAATCCTTGCTTTGCTCTTTGTGGATAAATCTCAAGTGTTTTCGGTGTTTAGGCTGGGGCTCAGCTTCTGGTTAAATCTATTGTCCGTTTCAGTGGGAGCTATGGCATTTGCAACAACAGCCTATTTCATTGCTGCTTCCCGTTTGGGCTCTGAGAAGGCCTCAGCATTTATATTCACAGTCCCTCTGAGTGCAATGATCTTTGCTATGCTCATATTAAATGAGCCATTGAAGTGGAATATTGTCTTTGGTGGAACGATTTCGATTATAGCTGTATTCCTGATTAACTCGTCCAAAAAAAAATAACCAACCCAAGAATCACTTTTCGATATTGGATATTATCACACTATATTGGTTAATATGTTAATACGCTTCTTTCTATCTATTCTCACTATCCTGATGCTCTCTGGCTGTAATACATCCGGGGATTCCTCAGTTGGATATCCTGGACTTGGTCTTGAGTGGTCAGCAATTGATTCGATTAATCAAGAATTACCTGAGGGAATATCCGTTTATCAGTCAGTTCATGTCGGTGCAAACCTGAGAGCCTGGTATGTCCTTGTCAGAGAGTCTCTTCCTGAAATTGAGAGTCGCGTTGTTGTTTCCAACGATTCGGACAGAACAGAAACTGTATCAGAATTTGCCCGTCGTCTCGGTGTACCCGTGATTATAAATGGAGGCTATTTCAGGATGGATTTGAATCCTGCTAAACATGTGGGGATATTGAAAGTTGATGGGGAGTTGATTCATGCTGCCACTTCATCGGTTCTAAAAGATGAAGAAAGGTTTTATCTCCATCGGTCGGCAATTGGTTTCGATGAGAATAATGCTGTTGAAATAAATTGGGTCTCTTCTTCAGGAGATTCAGTTTTCAGTTGGGAGCAGGGGATTGAGAATATGCCCGGTCAACCTGGTCAACAAAAAGAAAATAGTTTTCGAAATCTTTGGACCTATCGAGATATTCTTGGAGCTGGTCCTCTGCTGCTTCGTGATGGGAAAGTATTTATTCCCGTTAACGAGGAAGTGTTTTTTGGATCAAGCATCCCTGAGGTTCATCCACGTACGGCTGCCGGGATAACCTCAGATGGAGATTTGATACTCCTGTTGGTCGATGGCAGGCAGTTGATAAGTCGTGGTGTAGATTTGCCTGAACTGGCAAATATTATGTTAGAGCTGGGGTGTGAAGACGCCATCAATCTGGATGGGGGAGGATCATCGGCTCTGGTGGTGAACGGTATGTTGCTGAATAGGCCGGCAGGGAAGACGGTGGAGCGGGAAGTCATGTCAGCTATCGCTGTATACGCACACTAGGGTTAGACACAAAATCGAGTAGGAGGATAGGGATTAATTCCCTATCCGTCCTCTCACACCACCCTGCGTACGGTTCCGTACAGGGCGGTTCCTTAATTTACACCTTAACATTTCGGTAATAATCCGTGAAAAAGAGGTATCCAGCTT
>JADHUM010000032.1 GCA_016784545.1 Candidatus Neomarinimicrobiota bacterium | reverse complement strand
ACGCCATTTGGGATGACGCCACCATAAATGAAAGAAGCTCCTCCACAATTGTGAAAGAGCTTCAATTAATTACAAAGGTTGTGCGCCATACGGGAACTTATCTGCCAGTCAAGCGCTCTCCCAACTGAGCTAAGGCCCCTCTAAACATTTCAAAATCCCTTTACCACTTCCACCAACCACCGGGCAAAGAGATCATCAATATAATCGGCTTATAAGGGCTGTCAAATCATTTTGATGAGGAAACTATGGCCAGATATTTTTTAAAAATTAAATGAATTTGAAATAAGCAAAAATCGACCTTTGACTCGGACAATTATTTTCTATTTTAACAGCGTGATAACGGCTCGAAATCCATTACCACCCCCTTCAATTTCCCAAAGAAAATCCGTGTCTCCAATATTTCGCAGGATAGGTCGAATTGCTTTTTCTGGGTAAGGAAATTCCGACCCCCCTCACCCTCGCATCTGGCATACTAGGTATCTCTTTCTCTTCGCTTCAACGGGTTCTCCGTGATGGCGCAGGCATGGTCACCACAAAATCTTTAAGTATTGAACCTCGTATTGGACATGAAGGTCCTGTTATCGCTGAATTTAATGGCGGTCTGATTAATTCAGTGGGACTAACCAATCCGGGGATTGTCGAGGGACTAGAAGAAGTAGAAAAATTTCATCGGAGCATTGAAGGGGTTGTTATTGTCAGTGTTTTTGGGGCGAATGCTGGCGAGTTCGTGACGCTTTCGAAAGCAGTGAACGATTCAAGTGCAGATATTCTGGAGCTCAATCTCTCCTGTCCCAATGTAGAAGATGAATTCAAACGTCCCTTTGCTCTCATGCCTGAAAAAATTACAGAGATTGTTACCGCAGTGAAAGCCGTAAGCAACATTCCGGTTCTGGCAAAACTATCTCCAAACGCCAATGATATTTCCGCCATTGCCAAATTGACTGAGGATGCTGGTGCCGATGGACTAACGATGATCAACACTCTGGGTCATGGCATGGTCATCGATGCAGTGGCCAGGCGTCCTGTTCTGAGAAACAATTTCGGGGGGATATCTGGTCCATGCATCAAACCCCTGGCTATTAAACTAATTCATGATGCCTATAAGGTTGTTGATATACCAATTCTTGGAACTGGCGGTGTGAGTACAGGTCTGGATGCCATTGAGATGATGATGGCCGGGGCATCTGCCATTGGCGTTGGCTCAGCTGTGTATGACCATGGTCTGGATGTCTTTAAATCTATTCGCGAAGAAATGGAAGCTTTCATGGAGGTCCACGGATATGCCGACTTTTCTGACCTCATAGGAATTCTAGAGGAAAATTGACTTGAAGTGTGATCGTCAAACCTTACCCATAGCCGCGATCCGCGAAGAAAACCCCTCCCTGCGCACCTTCACTTTTAAAGGCTCGCTCAATGCTGAGCCTGGCCAGTTTATCATGCTTACCATTTTTAGTCAGGGCGAAAAACCGTTTTCCATTTTGGATGTGGATGAAAATTCATTTTCCATGACCATTAAGAATATAGGTCCATTTACAGAGCGACTCTTTAAGATGGATGTAGGTGACCTGGTTTCTGTCCGTGGTCCATACGGACAATCTTTCAAGCGCCAATCTGGAAACATCCTCATGGTTGGGGGAGGATTTGCCACACCACCCCTCCGGTTCCTGGCAAAAAAGCTTAGAGAGGATGGCGTCAAGCGGCTGGTCAATATTAATGGTGCCCGCTCAGCTGACGATTTACTCTATGTTGAGGACTTTGAGATTCTCTGCCATCAATCTCATTTAGCTACTGATGATGGTTCCAAGGGACACGAGGGGACGAGTGTTGATGTGATGGAAAAAGTCCTACAGAACGAAACCTTCGATCAGATTTACATCTCTGGACCCGAAAAGATGATGAGTGCAGCAGCGGCGGTTGCAAAAAAGCATCACTTGCCATACGAAGTGAATCTTGAACGTTATATGAAATGTGGTGTAGGCATTTGTGGTTCCTGCGTCATGGATCCTACTGGATTAATCCTGTGTATGGAAGGCCCCATTGTTGACCATGAGACATTGGATGGCTTGGATGACTTTGGTGTGTCCCATCGTGGAAAAACCGGGAGGATACAACCCTTATGATGAATCTGAATTTTAACCGCAAAGGTCGCGAAGCGCGCAGAGATAATCTATTGGAAACCCAATTAACACTCTTTGCGTTTTCTGCTATCTCCGCGGTTATTCATAAAGAACTAATCGATCGAATGGAGAGCATATAGTGGAAACTGGCAAGAAACAATTAATCCTGGATCTGCACAAGATAGGCGCTTTAAAGTTTGGTGAATTCAAGTTAAAATCAGGTGCCACCTCACCCTTTTACATAGATTTAAGAAGCATCATCTCTTATCCCGCTATTATTAAAAATATTGTGTCTTTGCTAAAAGCAGAATTGGCAGATAAAAAATTTGATGTCATCACCGGAATTCCATATACAGCCCTGCCCTTGGCTGCACAGGTATCAGTTGAAATGGATACCCCCCTGGTCTATCAACGTAAAGAAGTAAAGACTTACGGTACTGGGAAGTTGATTGAAGGTCATTTTGAAGCGGGGCAAACCTGCCTCATCATCGATGATCTCATCACAACAGGTGAAAGTAAATTTGAGGCTGCCGAAGGTATGGAGCATGCCGGCCTTAAGGTGAAGGATTTCGTTTGTCTCATTGATCGTAGTTTTAATGGTGAAGAGATTCTGGCCACTAAAGGATACAAACTCAGCTCCATTATTACTGTGGAAGATATGATCTCAGTGTTAGGTGCTGAAGGAAAGCTCAATACGGCGCTGGCTCAAAAAGTTCGAGAATTTGTTTCCACTCCTGTTGATAAGCCGCTTCTGAAATTTGCCGATCGAGTGAATGCAACTACTGCACCCTTGACCAGAAAACTCATGGATGCCATGTTGAGAAAAAAATCAAACCTGATTCTATCACTGGATGTTGAGGACGTAGCAACTTTCTTTGATATTCTGGAAGCTGCAGGACCTGAAATCTTCATGGTCAAAACCCACGTTGATATCATGAAGGATTTCAACGGTAGCTTTGTCCCACGATTAAAGGCTCTTGCTGAAAGACATGACTTTCTAATTTTTGAAGACCGGAAATTTGCCGATATCGGCAGCACAGTTCGCAAGCAATTTCGTTCTGGAGTTTACAAAATTGCAGAATGGGCTGAATATGTGACCGTTCACATGATCGCTGGTGAAGCCATCCTGGATGGACTGTTTGGTGATCTGGATATCCCCAGATCTGGGTTTTTACTCGCTCGCATGAGCGCCAAAGGAAATCTCATCTCCGAAACATATACGAGGCAAGTCCTTGAAATCGGCAAACGTCGCAAGGAGTGTGTGAGTGGATATATCGGTCATGGGGCCAATGTTGAAGATATCAAGCGCTTTAGAAATAAAATTCCTCAGGATCAATTACTCCTCATGCCTGGTGTTAATCTGGATACCAAAGGAGATGGATTAGGACAACAATATCTCACCGTAGAAAATGCAATTGAGGGTGGCGCAGATGCCATTATTGTTGGCAGAGGGATTGTTGCCAGTGCCGATCCCGGTGCAGAAGCAAAACGTTATCGAGAGGCTGCCTGGACTGCCTTTCAATCCAAGAATAAATAAAGGGGACTAAATGAAACACCTAATCTCCATGCGTGATCTCAGCGCAGACAAAACCCTACAACTGTTAAAGCTGGCCACAAGTCTTGAAAAAGACCCCAGTCAGATTGATTTATCTCGACGTGTCATGGCAGCGGTGTTTTACGAGGCTTCAACCAGAACCAGAATGTCCTTTGAATCAGCCATGAAACGGTTGGGTGGGGAAGTCATCGGAATGGTCGGTACCAGTGGTACATCAGTTGAAAAAGGTGAGACCCTGGCAGATACGGCAAAAATCATAGCTCGCTATTCAGATATCATTGTCATGCGCCATCCTCTGGAAGGGGCAGCTCGCTATGTCTCTGAGCAAGTCAACATTCCTGTAGTCAATGCCGGGGATGGAGCCAATCAGCATCCAACTCAGTCACTTCTGGATCTTTATACCATTCTCAAATCACAGGGATCTCTGGAAGGTTTAAAACTTGCTTTGGTTGGGGATCTAAAATACGGTAGAACCGTTCACTCCCTGGCTTATGCCCTGGCGCCATTCAAACCTGAATTTCATTTTGTGTCACCAAAATCTCTGGGGATGCCATCTCATATCCTGAATGACCTCAGGAAGAGGGAAATCCAATTCAAGGAAACCACCAAACTTGACAAGATTGTCAATGATATTGATATCATGTATGTCACCCGCATCCAGAGAGAACGTTTCCCAGATCGTGAAGAATATGAAAAGGTGAAAAATGCATATATCATTACTGCAGATTTACTCAAAAATGCAAAAGACAATATGAAAGTCATGCATCCATTGCCCAGGGTGAATGAAATCACTACAGATGTGGATACGACGAAATATGCCTACTATTTTGACCAGGCAGAAAATGGAGTCTACATGCGACAGGCCATTCTAGCCACTCTTTTAGGGGAGGCTAAATAATGAAGGAATTAAAAGTAGATCCCATCAAAAATGGTACGGTTATCGATCATATCCCTGCAGGACGGGTCCAACGTGTGTTGGCTATTCTAAAACCCAGGGCAACAGATGTTGTCATGATGGGTATGAATTTTTCCAGCAAGGTCATGAAAAAGAAGGATATCATCAAAATTGAAGGGCGTGAACTGACTCAGAATGAAGTCAACAGTATTGCCCTTGTCGCTCCTGCTGCTAAAGTTAGTATTATCAGAGACTTTAAGGTGGCACAGAAATCAAGAGTTGAGATTCCGGAGCGCATAGAGGGATTGGTGTCCTGTCCAAATCCCAAATGCATAACCAATGCTGAACCCATGACGACTATCTTTAATCTGAAGGACAGCGCAAGTCGAGATCTTGCTTGTCAGTATTGTGAACGTGTTTTCACCGCCGACGAGATGATTCATATATAATAAAGTAGGAGAACAATAAATTGGCTAAAAAAATCGCAATTATTCTGGGAAGTGATAGTGATCTCCCAGTACTGGATAAAGGATTCAAAATTATTGAGAAACTGGGTTTGGAATTTGAGCTAAGGATTTTATCCGCTCACAGAACCCACGAAGCCGTGGAAGCCTATATCAAGAGTTTCGACAAGCTGGGTATAGAGCTGGTCATAGCAGGAGCCGGGAAGGCAGCCCATCTTCCAGGTGTAATAGCTGCTCAGACCATAAAACCTGTCATCGGCTTGCCTATCAGGGCCAGTCTGGACGGTGTAGACGCTTTGTACTCAATTGTTCAGATGCCTGGTGGCATTCCAGTGGCTACGGTGGGTATCAATGCCAGTGACAATGCAGTATTATTAGCTGCCCAGATTCTAGCCGTCAAGTATCCAGAAATTGGTCGCAAGCTGGAAGCACACAGAATCGAAATGCGAGATGCTGTGTTGGAAAAAGACCTTAAGATTCAGGAAAAGTATAATAAGTAATCGTTTTCACATGGCGAATCGTGAAATACTGATAAAGGGAATGAGATATGTCTGATAATAATCGCAACATAAAGTTCGATCGTGCTAATCCATATTACAATGGTTCAGTCCAGAAACTGTATTCAGTAATTGATGACCCGGGGTCATTGGTCAGTGAAACAAGTATGGGTGGTTCAGTATTTGATGTGGGGACGATTTTTGAGATAAAAGGCAGCGATACAGTGAGAGCGGGCTTTCGCCATTTGGTATACAAGTCGCTAATGGACGTGAATGAGTGGGACGATATTGAGTCCTACATCAAAGCCCATTGGGGTGAGGATTATTTCAAGAACGAGGCAATCATTCAGAAAACACTTGAGAAAGTTAAGGCTACAGGTCTCAGAACCCACCATCAGGGGATGATTGGTCCCCATGACGAAAAACTGTATGCAAGTTCCTTTCCTCAGGAGCTCAGTAATCTGACATTGATCAAGAAGTACAACATTTATAAGCCAGAACCCGTTACCTTCATGAAATCCCATCTTTATGATTATGAAAAGTATTACGGAAATGATCAATTCGTCATTCCCCTTGAACAAATCGTTCGATTCGGTGTGACAAGCGGATCCTCCATCTTGAGAAAGTATAATGCCCAAAGTGATTCCGGTAAAAAAGCCTATTTACGAGAATTAGGTGTGGATAATGAGCTTGTCCCGTGGCAGACATTTGAATCCCCGCTGATTGACTTAACTACAAAGTATGAACCAGAGGACAGGAATATCTCCAGACAGGAAGCCCTATTGGTCTCAGGTATTGGTGGTGATTTGTTCTCAGAATCGCTGGTCCGCGCCATTTTAGCATCATTCATGGTGCATAGAATATTTGACCGGATGGGTTTAAATCTCTGGGATTTGAAATGGGAAATTGCCAGGGATGGGCAGGATCTTGTTTTTGTTGATACGCTGGATACAGACTCAGTCCGGGCAACCTTGACCTGCAAGGTTGAGGGGCATAACTATATCGTGAATTTCAATAAGCAGGCCATGAGGGACTACTATATCATTGTGCATGACGCCTGGTATGAAGCAGTCAACAAGACCAAGAAAGAAGCTGCTCAAACTGGGGAAAATTTTACAGATATACTCAAACGGGGCCAGGAACAGGGTTTATACCCGGAGACCCCTGTTGTTGATGAAGCCTTCATGAAAATTCAGGAAGAAAAATATCTCGTAATCAAAAAATTTATCACTTCAAAGGGAAGTGGAGCGGGATACAAACAAGAAGTTGCAGATATCGCCAGACGTGAGGTTGACTACTTCCTGAATACAAAAAACAAAGCCTTGTACAAAAAACTAAATGCAATTGACTAATAGCTGGTTTAGATGCCACACGAATTTCAGAGTTATGAACCTAGTTCAATCTGGATGTTAACCATGAAGGGTGAAAAATAGATATGTTAAAAGCAATCGTAACTGTCATGTTGAAAAAAGGAATCTTTGATCCACAGGGAAGAGCCGTTCAGAACGGGCTGGGTTCCATAGGTTTTGATCAGGTCAAAAAAGTTCGTGTTGGCAAACAACTTGAAATTGATCTGGAGATGACTGACATGGCATCTGCTGAAGCTTCTGTCCACGATATGTGTGATAAGATGTTGGCCAATCCTGTGGTAGAATCTTACAGCTTTGAGATCAAGGAGGTCTGATGAATTGGGGAGTTCTTTTATTTCCTGGTTCTAATTGCGCTGAAGATTGCTTTCATGCCGTAGATAAGATTCTGGAAAAACCCGTCAAGTACTTGTGGCACAAGGATACAGATTTGGGTGATGTGGACGCCATTATTATCCCTGGTGGCTTCTCATATGGAGATCACTTACGCCCTGGAGCCATCGCACATCTTTCTCCGGCTATGACAGCCGTGAAGGAGTTTGCCGCCTCCGGTGGTCTGGTTATCGGTATCTGTAATGGCTTTCAGATATTGACTGAATCCAGAATGTTACCAGGCAGCTTACTCCAAAATCGTGAACTCAAATTCCTGTGTCAAGATCAGAGCTTAAAGGTGGATAACGCTGATACCCCTTTCACAAGTGAATATGCCTCAGGGAATGTGGTCGTTTTTCCCATCGCACATAATGAAGGCAATTATTATGCGGCTCCTGATACCATTGCTGAGATGGAAGCCAATGGACAAATTCTCTTTCGCTATTGCAGTCCAGAGGGCGAAGTCAGTGATAAAACCAATCCAAATGGTTCCATAAACAGCATCGCAGGAATTATTAATCGGACAGGCAATGTGGTGGGGATGATGCCCCATCCGGAGCGCAGTGCTGATAGTGTACTGGGTTTAAGCGATGGTAAAGGGGTTTTTGTCTCAATGTTAAAACACCTCGAAGCAAAACACGGTTAGAACGGATCTTATGAGCGAAAAGAAGGCTGGCATGGAAGAAAAGATTTGGATCAAAGCAGGTCTAACTGACTCTGAATATGAATTATTAACCAAACATATGGGACGTGAACCCAATACTGTGGAATTAGCATTGTATGCTCAGATGTGGTCTGAACATTGTGGCTATACACATACACGGCCCCTGTTTAAACATTTTCTAACGACAGGTCCACGTATTGTCCAGGGACCTGGTGAAAATGCAGGTATTGTGGATATCGATGACGATGAAGTCATTACTTTTAAACTTGAAAGTCATAACCACCCCTCAGCTATTGCACCCTTTCAAGGGGCTGCTACTGGAGTAGGTGGCATTATTCGGGATATTCTCGCCATGGGCGCTTATCCCATTGCTTCTTTGAATTCCCTCCATTTTGGACATCCAGGAGAAAAGGGCCACACCCGTTGGCTCATTTCCGAAGTCATTCATGGAATTGGGGAATATGGAAATTGTGTGGGCGTGCCCACAGTTGGTGGTGAGGTCAGATTTTCCAATGCATACAAGGGCAACCCTCTGGTAAATGCCATGTGTGTTGGTTTTATGAAAAAATCTGAAATCAAAAAAGCCATCGCAACAGGTATTGGCAACAGTTTGATGATTGTGGGTAACCTCACCGGTCGGGATGGGATGGGTGGCGCCAGTTTCGCATCCAAGGACCTGGAAGAGGAAAATGATGAAGATCGCGGTGCCATCCAGGTCGGCGATCCTTTTATGGAAAAACTTCTCATCGAAGCCTGTCTTGAGGTATTTGATAAAGATTACGTTGTTGGTGTCCAGGATATGGGCGCAGCAGGTATCCTTTCGTCATCTGTTGAAACAGCAAGTAAGGCTGGCAATGGCGTCGAAATAGATGTTGCCCTGGTTCCCAAGCGCGAAGAAGCCATGCGTCCTGAAGAAGTCATGATTTCTGAATCTCAAGAACGCATGCTCCTGATTGTCAAAAAGGGAACTGAAGATAAGGTCAATAAAATTTTTCATAAATGGGATTTACATGCAGTTGTGATTGGACAGGTCACTGATGATGGCATGTACCGGGTTCTTGAAAATGGCATTACTGTTGGTGAAGTACCTGTGTGGTCGCTCATGGATGCCCCGACATATATTCTTGATGCCGTAGAGCCACCTCATCTAAAAGAAACCAGGGCATTCAAGAACGAGCAGGTCGCTCAACCTTCTGATTTGAATCAGGTCTTGGTGAGGTTGCTGAGTGCTCCAGATATTTGTTCTAAAGAATGGGTTTATAGACAATACGATCATAGAGTTCAGATGAATACGGTGGTGAAGCCTGGTTCTGATGCAGCTATTCTGCGTATCAAAGGTCGTGATAAGGGGATTGGTCTCACCATGGATTCCAATGGACGCTATTGCTATCTGAATCCCAGACGGGGAGCCCAGAGTATTGTGGCTGAATCAGCCAGAAATCAGGTGGTTTCGGGTGCCGAGCCGATTGCCATAACCGATGGTCTCAACTTTGGAAATCCTGAAAAACCTGAAGTCTACTACCAACTGGAACAATCTATCATTGGGATCAGCGAGGCCTGTAGAGCCCTTGACACCCCAGTTATTGGTGGTAATGCCAGTCTATACAATCAAACACCTGAGTTTGGTTCCATCTATCCGACTCCAATTATCGGTATGACTGGATTGGTTAAATCGTTGGCCCATGTGACAACCATGGAATTTAAAAATGCTGGTGATTTTGTCATTCTCATTGGAGAAACCAAGGAAGAACTCGGTGCTTCTGAATACCTGGATGTCATCCACAATCTGGTTACAGGTGATGTACCCGAACTGGACCTTGAGCTTGAACGCAAAGCGCAAGATTATATTCTGGATATCATTCGTAAGGGTCTGGTGAAAAGTGCCCATGATCTGGGTGATGGGGGTTTGGCGGTTGCTCTGGCTGAATCCTGTATCGCCGGCGAACTGGGTGCCAGCGTCTCACTGGATCTTGATATGAGAGCGGACGCCCTATTATTTGGTGAAAGTCAGACACGCTTTATGCTTTCGGCTGATGAAACATCAACTGACAAGATTGTAGAATTGGCAGCAAATCAAGGTCTTGAAGCAGCTGTCATTGGACGTGTAACTAAAGCAAAGGACATCATCATTCACAATATGGATGAGAAAATCATAGATATTTCTGTTGATGAATCTGGAACAGCTTTTTCAACAGGATTTGATAAATTAATGAAAACCGATAGTTGATCTATGCACGATAAACTGAATGAAGAATGTGGTGTCTTTGGTATTTATAATACCAGACCTGAAGATACGTCAAAGCTGGTCTATTATGGCCTTTTTGCCCTGCAGCATAGAGGGCAGGAGAGTGCTGGTATTGCTGTCAGTGATGGAGAGCAGATCAACTACTATAAAGATGAAGGTCTGGTTCAGGAAGTATTCGATCCCAAACTACTTAATTTTCTCAGCGGTGCCCATGGAATAGGTCATGTCCGCTATAGCACAACAGGCGGAACAACTTACGAAAATGCACAACCCGTAGTCATTGTTAGCTCTCAAGGCCAAATGGCCTTGGCTCATAACGGTAACCTTGTGAATACCAAGGAGTTAATGAGTGACCTGGAAGCTCAGGGAGCTACTTTTCAATCCAGTACAGATTCAGAAACTATCCTGAAACTGGTGGCGAAAAATGCCATTGAAACTGGGGATATGACTGAGGCAATCAAGAAAACCATGTCAATGATCAGGGGTGGTTATTCCATACTATTGCTGACCCGAGATAAATTGTATGCCTTTCGCGATCCCATGGGGCTTAGACCCCTCATAATGGGACGCATGAATGGTTCTTTCGTATTTGCTTCAGAGAGCTGTGCAATCGATTCTGTTAAAGGTGATATTATTCGGGACGTTAAACCGGGTGAGATCATATGTGTGGATGCCCATGGGATACACTCAGAGCAAACTGAGGTGACTACAACCCATATCTGCTCTTTCGAGTATGTCTACTTCGCCAGAACCGATTCTGTAATTGATGGTCTTAATGTGTATGAGGCCAGAATCAATATGGGCAAGCGACTTTTTAAGGAAACGGGTCGCAAGGCAGATATTGTCATCGATATTCCAGATTCTGGAACCTCAGCCGCCCTGGGATACTCGCAAGCCTCTGGTGTTCCATTTGATAAAGGCTTTTATCGCAATGCCTATATTGGACGAACTTTTATCAGTCCGAAGCAGGATATGCGTGAGATCGGCGTGAATTTCAAACTTTCACCAATTCGGAGGAATGTTGAAGGCAAGAGCGTCATCATGATTGATGATTCCATTGTCCGGGGCACCACTATCACCAGGATTGTCAAATCTCTAAGAAGGGCTGGAGCCACTGAAGTTCATGTGATGATCACAAGTCCACCGGTTAAGTATAGTTGTTTTTATGGGATTGATACGCCAGACAGATCCAAACTCATCGCTGCCAAAAAACCGATTGAGGATATCGGCATTGAGATTGGTGCAGATAGTTTATCCTATCTATCCCACGAAGGGCTTGCTGATTGCCTGAAGAAATCTGGTCTTGGGACCTGCATGGCTTGTTTTGATGGCAATTATCCCGTGCCGGTTGGGGAAGCCCAATGAGTATCGATTACAAAGATGCCGGTGTAAATATCGAGAAAGGCTATGAGGCGGTTCAACGCATCAAAAAAGATGTTGAATCCACCCACGGACCCGAGGTTATTGGTGGCATTGGCGGATTTGGAGGGATGTTCGCGCCTGATGTCTCAGGGATGACGCAACCTATTCTCGTGTCTGGTACAGATGGAGTGGGTACAAAACTCAAGCTCGCATTCGCTTTAGATAAACACGACAGCATCGGTATTGATTGTGTTGCCATGTGCGTGAATGATATCATCTGTGTTGGTGCAAAACCGCTGTTCTTCCTGGACTATATCGCCACTGGAAAGCTTGAACCTCAACAGATTGAAGGCATTGTTGCTGGAATCACTGAGGGTTGTCGGCAGAGTGGTGCCGCCCTGGTTGGGGGTGAAACCGCTGAGATGCCTGGTTTTTACGCCAGAGGTGAATACGATGTTGCCGGATTCACAGTAGGAATGGTTGATCGGCCCAAAATGATCGATGGGAAGTCAGTTGAAGCAGGGGATGTTATTATCGGGTTATCATCTTCCGGGGTTCACTCAAATGGTTTTTCCCTGGTAAGAAAACTCTTTCCCGAGAATCGTTGGAATGACAATTTTGATAATTCGACATTAGGTGCAACCCTGCTTACACCCACAAAAATTTATGTCAAATCAGTTCTCTCTATCATTGAAAATCATTCTATTCACGCGATTGCACATATAACGGGTGGTGGGTTTATCGAAAATATTCCCCGTGCCTATCCTGATCAATATCAGGCAGTTATTAAGAAGGGGACATGGCCCCTCCACAACATATTCAAGCTGATTCAAGAGACCTCCCAACTTGATGATGATGCCATGTACAACACCTTTAATATGGGTATTGGTATGGTATTGATAGTCGGTTCTGAGGATGCTGATCCAATTCTAACTCAATTGAAAGAAATGGGTGAACAGGCCTTACTGATCGGCTATATAAAGAAGAGAGACAACGGAGACTCACCTATATGCTTCGAATAGGAGTCCTGGTTTCCGGGGGCGGTACAAATTTACAAGCCATTATGGATGGTATTGAATCTGGTTACATCCCTGATGCCCGTGTAGAGTTGGTCATCTCCAACAGGAAAAACGCCTATGCACTCACCCGTGCAGCTGAGGCAAATATTGAGACCTCCATCATTGGGAGAAAGCAGTTTGAAACTCCAGAGGCCTTCGATGGGGCTTTGGCTCTTCGACTAAAAGCCGCTAAGATTGATCTGGTCCTGCTTGCAGGATTTATGGCTATACTCGGTCCGGGATTCTTTACAGATTTTAAAAATAAGGTGATGAATGTGCATCCTGCACTCATTCCAGCCTTTTCAGGACCAGGTTTTTACGGCTTAAAAGTCCATGAATCGGTTCTGGCTACTGGCTGCAAGGTTACCGGTGCCAGTGTTCATTTTGTGACACCGGAGGTGGACGCAGGTCCACTCATCCTACAGCAGGCGGTGGAAGTTCAACAGGGAGATGACCCTCAAAAGCTTCAGCGTCGGGTTATGGAAGAAGCTGAATGGAAAATTTATCCAGAAGCAGTTCGATTATTTGCCCTGGGACTCCTTGAAGTCCGTGGGCAGCATGTATACATAAACAATTGAAACTAAGAATAAGATTTAGGGAGTAGGGAATGAAACGTGCGTTGATCAGTGTCTCTGATAAAAGCGGGGTGTTGGAGTTAGCTCAGATACTCAACGGAAGTGGTGTTGAAATTATCTCCACCGGTGGTACGGCAAAGCTGCTGACAGACAATGATATACCAGTAATTGGTATCAGCGATATTACTGGATTCCCTGAGTGTCTTGGGGGGCGAGTTAAAACCCTTCAGCCAAAAATTCATGGTGGCATTCTGGCCAATCGCAACATTGAAGCTCATCTAACGGAAGCTGATGAATTGGGTATTCCCATGATTGATCTTGTGGTTGTGAATCTGTATCCATTTAAGGCAACCATTCTCAAATCAGGTGTCACCATGGCTGATGCCATTGAAAATATTGACATCGGTGGTGTGACCCTCATCAGGGCGGCAGGAAAGAATTCTGATTCAGTTACCCTGCTCACTGATCCTGAAGACTATCCTGGTTTTATTGAAGGATTCAAGGCCAATACACTCGATGATGCATTCAGGAAAAAAATGGCGCTCAAGGGCTTTAGACATACCGCTTCTTATGATACCATAATTAGTCAATATCTGGCTAAGGAGCTGGGTGATAACGAGTTACCTGATCAACTGTCCATGACTTACGAAAAGCAGCAGAGTCTCCGTTATGGAGAAAATCCGCATCAATCTGCAGCATTTTATCGCGAAGTCTCTCTGCTTGACGGCCGTTTAAGTGGTGCTGTCCAACTTCATGGAAAAGAGCTTTCCTATAACAATATTGGTGATGCTTCTGCAGCCATCGAAATGATTCGGGAATTTACCGATCCAACGGTGGTTGCTTTAAAACATGCCAATCCCTGTGGCGTAGGTACATCAGATACCCTGTTTGGAGCCTATGAGCGAGCCTATAAAGCCGATCCTGTTTCCATCTTTGGCGGAATTGTTGTCCTCAATGGGGAAGTGGATGAAGCTACTGCTGTGGAGATGAACAAGATATTCCTTGAGATTATTATTGCCCCAGCCTATTCCGAAAACGCTTTATCCATCCTCAGGAAAAAGAAAAATCTACGACTTCTTCAATTGGCTGACATCATGAACCCCGTGACACCTGAGCCGTACTTCTACAAAAAGGTCGATGGGGGATTGTTAATTCAGGAAGCAGATCATCATGTGTTGGATGATGAGAATTATAAAGTTGTCACTGAGAAGCAACCCACCGAGCAAGAATGGGCAGATCTTAAACTGGCCTGGAAGGTTGTCAAACATGCCAAATCCAATGCTATTGTTGTCGTGAAAGATGGCGCTACCCAGGGTGTTGGTGCAGGTCAGACCAGTCGCATCTGGGCTGTAGATAATGCTTTGGACCGCAGTAAAAGTTCCACTGAGGGCTCCTCACTGGCCTCAGATGCATTTTTCCCATTCTCTGATTCTGTTGAAAAAGCGCATACGGCTGGTGTCACTGCAATCATTCAACCAGGTGGCTCGGTGAGGGACGAAGATTCCATTGCTGCCTGTGATAAGTATGGGATAGCAATGGTTCTGACTGGAATGAGGCATTTCAAGCATTGATTTCTGCAGTAGTGTAAGATGGCTGACACTTACGGTTTGAATTGTATTTGACACAGAGCAAAGAATACTAATATTGTAATGAATAGTAAATAGAGCGATTAACGCTCACTATCTAATGAGGGAGTTTTCTATGAAAAAAATAGCTCTACTAATGATAATTGTAAGTGTGCTTGTATGGAGTTGCGGCTCTAAGCACGAACACCCCGGTGGCATGGCCGAATCTTGTAACATTGCTACCTGTGATAATCCCGACCACAAACATACTGCCAAAGTAAGCGGTCAAGAGCATGGTGGAAAAGAACATGGTGGTCAGGAACATGGTGGCAAAGAGCATGGCGGAGAAGCTGCTCAGACGTTTAGTGCTGCTGAAATCAAAGGTGCTATGAATGCATACATCTCCATGCGCGAAGATCAAGGCATTTTCAAAATAACAGACGAGAAAACTGGTGAAGAATTACAACTTAAGTTTGTAAAAATTCACGATCCTGTTAGAAAGATTGAGGGCAAGGGATTTTTTGCCTGTACAGATTTCGAAGTCGTTGGACAATCTGGAGAATTGTATGATCTGGACTTCTGGCTCAACCCGGAAGGTGGCAAGTTGAAGGTCACTGAAGAAAAGATACACAAGCATCCTATTAAGACAGATGCTGGCTGGGAAAAGAAAGCCCGTTATACCTTCATAAACGATAACCCCGTAGAGATTGACTAGGAAAACTTCCATAAAATGAAACACTTCTTGACCAAATTACTGCTATTGAGCTTGGTACTGATGATGGGCCTGATGGTCTCCTGTGCCTGTCCCCTGGGGGACAAGCCTGTAAATGAAATCGAGGTCGCTCTGAAGCATGAAGGCGATCGACAATTCTCCTTTACCTATTCTGTGCAAATTCATCCCACATCTGAGGCACTGGATATATTTTTACCTGTTGCACAGAGTAATACCCAGCAAACTATCTTGGATATTGAGATTGAATCAGAAGTTGCTGGTAATTTTGGTCAAGAAGCGGTTTATGGAAATAAGTTCTGGTACGCACACCTTCCCGAAGGGACAGCAGATACTCTGGATATCCGTTTGATTTATGAGGTTTCGCGACCAACAAATTCAACGAAATATCGAGAAAGTCTGAATATTCCGGTGTTAACGGATGAGGAGAAAGAGCTCTTCCTCAATGCCAATTCACGCGTACCTGTTTCCGGGGAACTGGTTGATAGTATCAGGGTTGCCCTGCCGCCGGCAGCGCCAATGTCCCTTGAAAAAGCGCGGGCCATATACGACTATGTTGTCGGCAATATGGAATACAAAAAAGTTGGGACTGGCTGGGGCAATGGTGACACTTACTGGGCTTGCAGTGAGAAATATGGAAATTGTACCGACTTCCATGCTCTCTTCATTTCACTGGCTCGGGTCGAGCAGATTCCATCCCGCTTTGAGATTGGTTTCCCTATTCCTCTTGATCGGGAATCTGGTGTGGTTGGCGGATACCATTGTTGGGTGAACTTTTATTTGCCTGAATCAGGCTGGTTCCCAGTAGATGCATCAGAAGCGAAAAAGAATTTAAGCGAAAAGGATTTCCTCTTCGGAAATCAACCACCCGATCGCATCCAGTTCACCATTGGAAGAGATTTGGAGCTGGGTGAGGGACACAATAGTGGACCTTTAAACTATTTTATCTATCCCCATATTGAGCAACAGGGTAAAATCTATTCGGGTTTTACCCGCTCTTTTGAGTATAGGAAAGTTTAACCGCAACCAAAATCCCAGGACTTGGTGCATCTCAGCACCAAGACATCTCGCACAGTTTTTAAATAGACGCTGAAAGATACTGAGAACTTTGACTGGTTTATTTGTGATTAGCATTGTTTTTGCGTACTGAGAATTGATATTGTCAAGGATGCACGAAGCATCTAGATGACACTCTAAGAATTTAAGGGAGATAATTTGTGAAAAAGTTACTCGTAGTTCTCGTTGTTTCAATGTTCGTGCTCATGAGTTGCGCACACAAAGAAGCATGTAAATCAGAAAAAGAAGCAGGCTGTGAATCAAAAGCAGACCATGTCTGTACAGCGGCTTGTGACCATTCAGATCACAAAGCCTTGGCCAAAGATCATGTTTGCACAGAAGCTTGCGACCATTCAGATCATAAAGCAATGGCCAAAGACCATGTCTGCACAGAAGCTTGTGATCATTCAGCTGACGCAATGGCAAAAAAACACGAATGCTCAGCAGAATGTCAAGCTAAGTGGATGGCTGGCCATATGGAAAAGATGGGGGCAGATCACGTTTGCACAGATGAATGCAAAGTTGCTCACATGGCAAAGTATAAAGCTGATCACGAATGCTCTGTAGAACAAAAAGCTAAGTGCAAAGCTGCTCATATGGAAAAGATGGGTGCAGATCATGTTTGCACAGATGCATGTAAAGCTGAATGCAAAATGAAGGCTGAACATACTAAAGGCGAACACGCAGGCGAAGCTATTGAAGGTGAACATGCAGGTGAACCTGTTGGAGAAGATAAAAAATAGTTATCTAAAGCTTTAATCCACTTCACGTGAATTTTAAAGAATGGGGAGGCAACATGTCCTCCCCATTCTTTTTTTATTGCTTACCCTAAAAAGATTATATTGAAGACTGAAATTTGTCTGAAATCGCACATAGATGGGGAATCTGGAAATGAAGGTATTGGTCGTTGGAGGGGGTGGTCGGGAACATACCCTGGTATGGAAATTGGCACAGAGTTCCCGAGTCTCAAAAGTGTATTGTGCTCCTGGAAATGCAGGTACTGCAGGCATTGGCACAAACCTTCCCATTCCAGATAATGACATTCCGGCCCTGCTTAGTTTTGCCCGGGACAACAATATTGGTCTGACTGTTGTTGGTCCTGAAGTACCCCTGGTAAATGGAATAGTGGATCAATTTGAAGCAGCCGGATTACGAATATTTGGTCCCAATGCCCGGGCTGCCATTCTTGAGGGCAGCAAAGTTTTTACCAAAGAACTCCTGTATAAATATGGAATACCTACTGCAGAATATCATCGATTTACTCATGCTTCGAAAGCACTTGAATTTTTAGCCAGCAATACAATCTACCCCATCGTTGTAAAGGCTGATGGATTGGCAGCAGGGAAGGGAGTGCTCATCTCTCTTACCCGTGAAGAAGCACAACAGGGTGTGAAAGATATGATGGAAGACAAGGTCTTCGGAAATGCAGGGGATGCGATCATCATTGAAGAATTCATGAGCGGTCCTGAATTATCAATGCTCTGTTTTGTGGATTCCTACACAGCAAAACCCATGGTTTCAGCAAAAGATTATAAACGCATTGGTGAAGGGGATACCGGCCTCAATACAGGTGGTATGGGTGCCATTTCACCTAACCCACTATATGATGGAGAACTGGAGAAATTTTGTCTGAAAAATATTATTGAGCCAACTCTGGAGGGGATGCGCCAGGAAGGCCGACCATTCAAAGGGATTCTGTACTGCGGAATAATGCTCACTGAAGCGGGTCCCAAGGTGCTTGAATACAATGTTCGGTTCGGTGATCCAGAGACCCAGGTGATTCTACCACGTCTGAAAACAGATCTCCTTGACATATTTGAAGCTGTTGTCGACGACAGACTAGCTGAAATTGATATACGCTGGGACAAAGCAGTAGCAGCAACCGTCGTATTAGCCTCAAAGGGCTATCCTGAGGCTTATCCAAAGGGTTTACCCATATCAGGGTTGGATCAAGTGAGAAACTCTGTTGTATTCCATGCTGGGACATCAGATAAAGATGGAGAGATTGTTACATCAGGTGGCAGAGTTTTGAATGTCACGACCAGAGCAGCTTCAGTAGTTGTTGCCCTTTCACAATCTTATCAAAATGCTGATCTGATTCAATTTGATGGTAAGACAATTAGACGGGATATAGGCAGCTAGATATGATAAAACATGTCGTTTCATGGGAATTTGCTGAAGAGAATAAAACTGGCAATATGCACAGGATGAAGGAATTATTGGAAGAATTGCCTGCTCTCATATCAGATATTGACGATTATGAAGTTGGTTTAAATATCAAGGTGTCTGAATTGGCCATGGATATGGTTCTTATTTCATCTTTTGCCGATGAAACAGCACTCAAGGCTTACGCAAACCATCCTGAACACAAGCGAGTGGTCGAAGCGCTCCATCGTGTTACGACTAGAGCTGTGATAGTAGATTATAAGATATAGAGTTGTATTGAAAAGCTGTTAACCAATTTCCGGAGGTTCGAAGAACCGACTAAATTGGTTAATTCCTGAGGATAAGCCCTCACGTACCTGTTTGACACCCTCCGTACGTTCAAAAAGGGGTTACGAAGTTATCGATCATGACAAAATAGGTGAGTTGAATAAACTGGGAAACTCATGACGCTAAATTCCTAAACCTGTTTGACTCACTCCGTTCGTTGAAAACAGGTTTGGATATCATTTATCCCTGGGAAAGTAGTTTTTTTACCTCAGCCAGAGCCTGATCACAGATTTCACCTGTCAAGCCCTTGACATAAGTCTCAATTGTCTCAGCCTCTATGCCGGCTTCAGTCATCATTTCAACCATTTCAGCATAACTCATTCGCTTGCCACGAGTCTGCTTTTTGAGATGATCATAGCCATCTGACGCACCTCTATCCCGTTCAACAAGCTGGACCAGCTCAGAAAAGAATTGACCATTGTTGGCCAGCTCTTCATCCATCTTGGCGTGATTGATGAGGATGTCGCTGGTTCCACGGGTTGCATATTTCACAGCCAAAACCATATGTCCGAAAGCAGTGCCGATATTTCGTTTCACTGTGGAATCTGTCAAATCTCGTTGGAGTCTGGTTTTCATAAACTTCTGACTGAAAAAGGTGAGCAGGCTCTCTGCGAGTTGTGCATTACCCTCAGAATTTTCAAACTTAATTGGATTGATTTTATGGGGCATGGTCGAAGAACCGATGGACGATGCATCTGCCTTCTGATATAGATATGCCAGCATAAAATAGGTCCAGATATTTTGATCATAGTCAATGAGGAGACCGCTCAGTCTTTTGACTGAATCGAGGAGCGTTGCATAGGTATCGCCTGGCATGATCTGAAGACTGAACAAGGTATGTTCCAAACCAAGCTCTTCTACAACCTCCCGGGTCAACTCAAACCAGTCCACATCAGGATAAGTACCTACAAATGCGTTGAGGTTGCCAGTCGCCCCTAGAATTTTGCCCTGAATATTCATACCCTTTAATTCAGAATACATTCTAGCGAATC
Organism: Candidatus Neomarinimicrobiota bacterium; assembly: GCA_016784545.1. NCBI lineage: Bacteria > Pseudomonadati > Fidelibacterota > Fidelibacterota bacterium. Next base: position 21,617 of record JADHUM010000032.1, on the reverse strand, counting down.
TCAAGCTGTAAAGTGCCAACTCTTTACCCATTGTTGTTGGGGTTGCCACTTCACCATGGGTGCGACCGATCATGCGTCTGTCACGATTGTCTCTGGCGATTCCTGAAAGTTCACCAATAAGGTCCTTGAGATGCTTGAGCAGAATATCTCGGGCAGCTACAATCATAAGACCATGGGAGAGATTGTTCACATCTTCAGAAGTGAGACCGAAATGAACATATGGCTTCACTTTCTCAGGAAGCTGGTCCTTGATAAACTCTATAACTGCAGCCACATCATGTTTTGTACGGCCTTCGATTTCTTTCACAGCTTCGAAATCCTTGGTGTCAATGTCCGTGTAAATGGACATATAGCTATCCTGCCACCAATCCCCACGGCCAGTGGCTTTGAGAAAAGCCTTCAAATAGACCATTTCAACATGGATGCGCTCACGAATCAAACGACTCTCAGAGAATGCAGCCTGGACTTCCTGGAGGTCACTGGCATAGCGACCATCAAGGGGTGATAGATTATAAAGGGGTTCAGAAGACAATGGTTTCATTCCTTTCTGGTCCATGGGAGAGGATGGAAATAGGTATTTCTACAAAATCCTCAATGAATTTGATGTAGTTTTGAATGCTCTCTGGAAGGTCTTTTTTGGATTTTCCCTGCAGGGTTGCCCATTCCTCTTTGCTGAGGTTTGCGATTTGTGGAATATCTGTATAGATGGGTTCAACCAGTTCAAGAGTGGGTGCATCTGCTGGAAAGTAATCAATTTCTTTTCCGTTAATTTTGTATCCAGTACAGGCTTTGGCACCATTTACCAATGCGAGCGTGTCAATCTTGGTCATTGCCAGTTCTTGAATACCCGATATACGAATGGCATATCTCAGAGCATAGAGATCAAGATGTCCAACCCGTCGCGGACGTCCAGTCGTTGCACCATATTCATGACCGGCTTCTCTGAGGTTGGTGGCGGCATCTCCATCCAGCTCAGTGGGGAAGGGACCCTCACCAACGCGTGTGGTGTAAGCTTTTGTGATACCCAGAATTCTGATAGGCACGCCTGGAATGGCGCCACCACCCACAAAGGCCGCTGCTGCAAGTGTTGAACTTGAAGTCACAAAGGGATAAGTTCCATAATTCAAATCAAGAAGCGTTCCCTGGGCTCCCTCAAACAGGACCTGCATGTCAGAATTGCTGGCAATACGCACCAGATCTTCAGTATCAGTTACAAACGCTTTAAACTCGGAACCATAGGATGCGTATTCCTGTGATACCGTTTCACAATAATCCTTAAATTCAGACTCTGAGAATATCCCATCATTGATAAGAATATCTTTAACATCCCTGAGCGAATTTTTAATTCGAACAATGGCATCATCAGCGATTATATCCAATATTCTTAAATTGATTCGCGAGGCCTTCTGTGAATAAGTCGGACCGATACCACGACCTGTGGTTCCAATTTTTCCACCCTCTTTGGCATCAATGAGCTGATGATGGGGAAAAATCACATGAGCTCGGGCACTGATTTTTAGTTTGGGAGCATGACCGCTATCAGTAAATGATTTGATTTCTTCCAGGAGGTCTTTGGGGTTGATAACCACACCGGTTCCCAGAATACATTGTTTATTGTGAAGCATCCCTGAAGGCATATAGTGAAATTTATAGGTTTCACCGGCGTGCATAACCGTATGACCTGCATTCCCGCCACCATTAAAGCGTACAACAAGATCACTTTGTTCCGCCAGTACATCGACCAGCTTACCCTTACCTTCATCACCCCACTGCGCACCAACAACGATGGTGTTTTTCATACATTCTCCTCTTGAAAAAACATCGGTTTTTTCATGGTTTCTCCTGTTGAAAAAACCGGTTTAGAAAAATCTTCAATTATTTAGAAATCAGCACCATAATTAGGAGCCTCTTTAGTAACCTGAACATCATGGGGATGACTCTCTTTTAATCCAGCCCCACTAATCTTCACGAATTGAGCATTTTTGCGTAATTCATCGATATTCGCTGTACCACAATATCCCATTCCAGCACGCAAGCCACCAATGAGCTGATAAACCACATCTTTGAGGGCACCTCGATACGGAACCCGACCCTCAATACCCTCGGGAACGAGCTTTTGGGATGATTCCTGGAAATAGCGATCAGCAGAGCCTGCATTCATGGCTGAAATAGAGCCCATGCCACGATACACTTTATATGCCCGACCCTGGAAAAATTCTTTGTGTCCCGGACTTTCGTCTGTCCCTGCTAAAAGTCCTCCAATCATGATGGTTGAAGCACCTGCAGCAATGGCTTTGGGAAGATCACCTGAAAATTTGACACCACCATCACCAATTATTGGGACCCCATGTTTATCAGCCTCCTCGGCACAATTCGCTATAGCACTGATTTGAGGCATGCCCACACCTGCCACAATACGCGTGGTACATATGGAACCAGGTCCAATTCCAACCTTGACAGCATCCGCTCCTGCCCCGATAAGAGCTTTGGTCGCTTCAGCTGTGGCAACATTTCCTGCAATTATCTGCATATTGGGATATTGGGTTTTAATTTTTTCAACGATGGTGGTCACATTTCTTGAGTGACCATGGGCAGTATCTACCACAATGACATCAACGCCGGTATGCATGAGTTGCTCAACCCGCTCCAGAGACTCAATCCTGGCTCCCACAGCCGCACCAACCAATAAGCGACCATTCCCATCCGTGGCGGAATGGGGATATTCCACAGCTTTCTCAATATCTTTGATCGTGATCAAGCCTTTGAGCTTATTGTTTTTTCCCACCAGGGGCAATTTTTCAATTTTGTACTGCTTCATGAGTGCACCAGCTTGCTTAAGCGTAGTGGATTCATCCCCCGTGATCAAATTATCCTTCGTCATGGCATCAGCAATCAGGCGTGTAAAATCTTCTTCAAAACGAATATCCCTGTTGGTTATGATGCCCAGTAATATGCCATCAACTACAACGGGTACACCCGAAATATGATAGCGTTTCATGAGATCTGCAGCATCTCCAACCGTATGCTTGGGCGTGAGGGAGAAGGGGTCTGTGATAACCCCATGTTGGGAACGTTTGACCTTGTCCACTTCCAAAGCTTGCTGCTCTGGGGTCATATTTTTATGAATGATACCAATCCCACCAACTCGGGCCATGGCAATGGCCATACGAGATTCAGTGACTGTATCCATGGAAGCCGACATCAGCGGAATATTGAGTCGAATAGTTCTGGTGAGTTGTGTGGAAACATCTACTTCATTTGGCAATACATCGGATTGCGCTGGAACCAGAAGTACATCGTCAAAAGTTATTGCTTCGAAGGTTTTGTATTTTCGCATGGTGAACCTCTTAAAATATTTTTTGTACAGTGTGTTGATCAACTGGAGCGTTTCCATCAATCCGCAGGTTCAGAAGGGTAGGCAGTAAGCTTTTGGGGAAGAATCGGCAGATTGGATGGTGAGCATTCATCTTGCAACGCAAAGTAAACGAGAGCATCCCTCATGCAAAAGGAAACGATGCGTCAACTAAGATTAATATGAGCCTGAAATTGGAATCACCATTTTTCACCCTAGATTCTCACATGACCCACATTCTAAAGCCATTATCCTTATATATCCATGTACCTTTCTGTAAGGCAAAATGCACCTATTGTGATTTCTACTCAATCGTAGGACGTGAAACTTCTATCCCGGCCTATTTAAAGAGCATCCTTAAAGAGATTGAGCAGAGGACAAGTAAGTTGGACTTATCCGGCCATTACCTGGACACCATCTTTTTTGGAGGTGGAACACCGAATCTGCTAGATTCACTTCACCTCGGCCAATTACTCGCAAAGCTTCTCTCCCTGGCTTCTCCTGGCGAGGGTATAGAAATTGGGATGGAGATCAATCCCGGTGAAGCGAGTCTGGACAAGCTTCGAGCGTATAAGGACTTGGGTATCAATAGAATCAGTATTGGTATGCAGAGCTTTCAACCCCATCTGCTAACCTTTATGAGCCGCATTCATAGCGCTGAAAAGAGTTTTTCAACCTATGAGGATGTTCGAAAAGCTGGATTCCAAAATGTGAGTGGAGATTTGATATTTGCCGTACCAGGTCAGACCCGGAAAGAATGGGTTGGCGATCTTGAGCGCCTCGTCAGTATGCAACCCGAACATATATCCACATATTCGCTGACGGTGGAAGAAGGAACTGCCCTCCACAGGTGGGTGGAAGCCGGACATGTCGAGATGCTGGAAGAGACCGTAGATACCGGGATGTATGATTGGGGTCGAGATTTCCTGGAAAAATCAGGCTACCCCAACTACGAAGTCTCCAATCACGCAAAACCAGGTTTTGAATGTCGACACAATTTGAATTATTGGACCGGTGTGGAGTATCTGGGTTTTGGACCAGCTGCCCATTCCTATTTCGGGGGACGCAGGTCCTGGAACATTCCAAACCTTGATGCTTACATTTCTGATGTGATGAAATTTGGTACAGGGGAAGCTGATTCAGAAATGATATCCCAATCCATGTCCCGCAATGAGATGATTCTTACTCGATTAAGACTCACTCAGGGTCTGAATTTGTCGGAATTCTCCAAAACCTACCATGAGGATTTGCTAGGGTCAAAATCCCATATGCTGGAAAAGTGGAGGGGCAAAATTCTTATATCAAATGGTAATTTGCAGATTACTCGTGAGGGCTGGGCTCTAACTGATGAAATCAGCTCAGATTTAATGTCACTACCCCACTAGAAAATTGACTTAATCCAGATTAACCGTAATGGATTGCTCCTGGTGGACAAGAACTGCTCCAGGATGCCCACCCTTGGGTTTACTGAGGTGTTTGCGCTGACAATACTGCACCACGACCACACCAGAATGCTTGGCCTTGGAATTGCGAGCGGCATACTCGGCTGCAGCAGCAATGTCATTGTGTTGCGGTGACTGGTTGCCAGTACGCAGGATGACATGGGACCCTCTGACCTGTCTTGCATGAAACCACCAGTCATTCTTATTGGCAACCCTAAAGGTAAGCGTGTCATTATCCTGTGAACTGCGACCCACCAGAATATCAAACCCGCCAGGGGATGAATACTTTTTATAGGGTTTACGATCTACCTGTTGTTTACCAGAGCGATCAAGTGATTCACCGTGCTCCTGGAGGAAATTCAGTAATTGTTTATCCTCAGGATTGTCTAAAAGTTGTTCAAGAGCCTGAATATCCTCTTGAACAGTAGCAAGTATACCTTCCAATTGTTCCAGTTTCCCCTGGTATTTGCGGATTTTTTTCGCCGTTGATTCTATGATTTGATTAAAAGGTACATCCTTCTCAACCTTGATGGTTAGATGGCGTTCTGTGGGTGAGAGCTCGGCTGGGATGGTGATCAGGCCATCAGCGCTACTCATCCCCATAGCCATTCCAATTTGAAGTGCCTGGAGTTTCTGCTGTAACTCTGGCCATGTCCTGGCTTCAACCAACTCTGATTCGATTTTCCCTGCCTTGCCCTTCCAGCGTTTCAATACGGTTCGTGCTGTTTTCTGGAGAGAGGCAGCGGTGGTCTCTTTTGGTTTGCCGGCATGTTTCAAAACATCAATGGTAAATGCACTGATATTCATTCCTGAAATGCTATCAGCAGGACCAAAATTGATTGAATTATTTCCCCAATCCGCTGAGAGACCATCCCTTGCAGCAGTAAGTTGAGCATGGGTTACATTTCCCCCTGGAATTGATTGGGGGAGAGGGTCACTGAGAGATAGCCATTTCTCATCCACATCTGGGAACTCGTCCTTTTTTAGAAAACTATCCTGTAGCACTCCCCCTGACAGGTAGTAAACATTACTGGCACCTGGATAAGCTCCTAAAATAAGCTGATTGCTATTATTCAAGTCGATCCGTAATAGCTTATCTTGAGTGTGAACGTAGATATTGCGAACGATTGATCCAGAAGGGATCATGCGTAGCACCTCAACTCTTTTTCGGGGGAGGGAAGCGAAATGGGAAGATGTGAGAGTCACTTGATTACCCTTTTTTTCCCATGAGAGTAAGACTACCTCATCCCCATCAAGGAACTGAAATTCCAGACGACCTTTTCTGTAGGTATAGGTAAGGCCCAACTCACGACCACTGAGCTGTAAATTCAGATGTTGCATCCAAAGCCACAAGGCAGGCCATGATCTTATGAATTTTTGTGGTTCCACGCTGCTAACCTAAGTGATTTCTGAGAGATGTGAACGATTTTCCCTTCCAGCAGTTAGAATATCCTTTGACGCTCTCTACATACGAGGTTAACACTTCAATCTCGCATGAACGCTTATCTTGAATATCTTATGCAAGGATCGTTAATTGTCCTTTTTCAGGATTTGCAAAAAGTGAGAGCCTTATGAAGCCAAATCATACCTTTGCTGATGGAAATACAACATCCATACTGGATAATCTGAATACTGCCGTTTTCCGTGCCAATCTGGAGGGATCCGCCTCAATTATTGATGTGAATCCTGCCTTCATCAAGATGTTTGGCTACAAAGACAAAACAGAGATAAGAAATGTATCCATCATTGATTTCTATTCTAATCCAGCTCATAGAATTGAGATGCAGAATGAACTCACCTCGCGGGGGAATATCAGAAATAGAGAAATCATTTTAAAAAGAAAAGATGGTTCGCTATTCCCTGGGCGGGTCTCGTCTGTGTTGGTGAAAGATTCTGAGGGAAAAAGTCTGTTTATAGATGGCGTCGTGGATGATATCTCCGAGCTCAAAACGAAGGAGGAGGAATTATTAGCAGAGAGGCAAGTGTTTTTTAGTGGACCTGTTGTTCTCATCCAATGGCCCGTGCATGAAAATGAAACATTGATCAATATTTCGGAAAATGTTGTGGACCTGTTAGGCTATGAAGCATCAGACTTTTTAAATGGTGAGATTCTTTATCCCGATCTCGTCCATGAGGAGGATAGACCTGAATTGCAGGAGCATATTAGATCAGTACTGGCTGGTGGTTCTGACAACATGCTGGTACATCCCTACCGCTTGAGACGAAAGACAGGAGAATATATCTGGGTCCAGGACTATGCTTACATTCAGCGAGATTCATCTGGAGTGGCTGTTGGGATTCTGGGTTACATATATGATGTAACGGCGTTGCAGGTTTCACAGAAAGAGTCCCTGGAAAAAGAGCGGCGTCTTAGAGATCTGGTGGAAAATTCTCCAACGGGAATATTGAGAATCGATGACAAGGGAAATATCCTGGAAGTAAATCAAAGAATGGTGGATATGTTAGGTTCTCCCTCCAGGGAAGCTACCCAAAGATTTAATATGTTCAGCTTTCAACCCATCATTGATGCTGGTATTGCTGGGAAATTTCAGGAAGCTATTTCAGAGAATAAAATCATTTCATTTGCAGGTGAGTATGATTCCAATTGGGGTAAAAATCTGCACTTCAAGCTCATCATCTCACCCGTTGTAGATGCAGAGGGCCAAATAATCGGCGCACAGGCTAATATGGAAGATGTCACAAGTACTCATCTTGCTGAAGCAGACAGGCGGAAGCTCCAAAATGATCAATTGGAAGAGCGTAAGATTTTCATGGCCGGTCCCATCATGATCATCAAATGGGCTTACTCTGCTGATGATCCCGTATTGTCAGTGAGTGAGAATGTTGAAAAAATTCTCGGTTATACTGTGGATGAATTCATGGGTGGAAACATGGTGCCAGCTAAAATTATTCACCCCGACGATATCGATGCGGTTCGAAAAACTTCTCAAGAGGCAGTTGAAAGTGGGAAGACCGCATTTGAGTGCGCCCCCTACCGACTGCAGAAGAAGGATGGAAGCTATGTATGGGTAAGCGATTACAGCACCATCAATAGAGATGCTCATGGCAGCCCGGTGGACTTCTCAGGGATTATCTGGGATATCTCACATGTCATCGAAGCAGAAATAGAGCTGAAGCTACTGCTCCGTGAAGTCCACCATCGGGTAAAAAATAATATGCAGGTTATCATCAGTCTGCTCAATATTCAGGCTCACTATGTAAACAATGATCAGTTATCAGAAATTTTTGGTGAAACCCAGAATCGAATAAGAAGCATGGCCTTGATTCATGATAAACTTTTCAGGTCGAAACGAATGTCAGAAGTGGATTTTGGGAACTATATCAATTCATTGATTTTTGAACTCAATAACTTTTATAAGATCGATCCCCAGCGCATTCGTATCCATCAAAAGATTGAAGATATCAGACTGGATATTAGCAAAGCCATCCCCTGTGGGTTAATCGTCAACGAGTTGGTCACAAATTCCCTGAAATTTGCTTTCCCGGAAAACCGGGAAGGAGATATTTGGGTTTCTGCGCGCTCCTTTGGCGATAATAAGGCAAAGATTCAAATAAGGGACAATGGCGTTGGTGTGGGAGAAGATTTGGTATTGGAAGAGACCCATTCCATGGGCTTGCGCATCGTAAGGATACTAACTGAGCAGCTAGGCGGGACCATTGAAATTAGCCAGAAGAAAGGTACTTCCTTTACCCTCATGTTTAATCTCACTGACGATGTTTAGCCCCAATAGCCTATGCTAAAAGTTCTCTTTTTCGCTGACTCCCATCTTGGTTTCGATTTCCCCATTCGTCCACGAATTAATAGAAGGCGGAGGGGCTGGGATTTCTTCAATAATTATCAATACATATTAGATACGGCCATAGATGAGGGAGTGGACGCCCTGGTTCATGGTGGGGATGTTTTTTTTCGTTCAAAAATCCCTGCACAAGTTATCCAAAAAGTGTATGAACCTTTGCTTCCTGTCTTGGAGCAGGGAGTCCATATGTTCTTTGTACCTGGCAACCATGAAAGATCCAGATTGCCAACCTCGCCCATTTTTCATCATCAAAATTTCCATCTTTTTGATCGCCCCCGGTCCTTTTCAATTGAAATGGACGGGCTGGAAGTGACTTGGGGTGGTTTTCCGAATATCCGCCATGCGGTTCAAAAAGGATTCCCCTCTCAATTGGCTGAGGTTGGGTATGACAGGGAATCTGCTGCTCTCAAGATCTTATGCATGCATCAGTCCATAGAGGACGCAGTGGTGGGTGTCCAGAATTATACCTTCCGCAGAGGACCCGATGTGGTAGGTCGGGAACAATTCCCAGAATATCTCGATCTGGTGCTGAGCGGGCATATTCATCGGCAGCAAATATTGAGAAGTAGGGGAGGAATCCCGCTTATTTATTCAGGCTCAATCGAGCGAACTTCCTTTGCCGAGCGACTTGAGACGAAAGGTTTCTTCATCTTGAACCTGTCCAAAGATGATATTAGTTGGGAATTTCGTCCATTACCTGCTCGCTCCATGCATGAATGGACCCTTCCTTCAAATGTATTGGATAAACAAAATCTCATACGGGAAATTCACAATTACGCAGAAAAGATACCCTCAGATGCCATTTTTCGAGTTAGAAGCGGGGTTGAAAAGCAGCTCGAAATTCTAAAAATTGCGGATCTGCGAAATGAGTTACCAGACAGCATGAATGTGGAGCTCCTGCCCCCAGCAAGAAGAATCCGTTACACCTGGTCAGCATATTCGGATTAGTATGGAAATTACCCCTCGATTATATCAGGATCAGAAGAATCTGCCAAAAGCCTCAGGGGTATACTTGTTTTTGGACGAACGGGAATATCCCTTATATATTGGAAAATCAGTAAATCTCAGAACCAGGGTGGCTTCTTATTTGCGTAACGACAGCGCCCAGGAAGAGCGCATCCAGAGGATGGTTCATGAAGCCCAAAGCCTGAAGTATGTTGAGACCGAAACTGAACTCCTCGCGCTTTTACTGGAAGACTCTCTCATTAAAAAATACCTCCCCGTTTACAATATCCGCCAGAAGCAATTTCGGGATTACCGATATCTTCAACTCAGCGATGACAGGTACCCTCGACTAATTACTCTGGATGACCCAGGCAAAATCCAGAAGCATATCTATGGTCCCTTTCGAGACCGATTTTTTATCCAGCGTCTTCAAGAAATATTTTCCAGATACCTGTGTTTCAGATCATGTGCCGAGGCAAATCCGACTAAAAGTTGTATTGAGCTGGATCTGGGACAGTGTCTGGGACCCTGCGTTGTGCAGGAAGTTCATGGGGCATATTTGATTGCAAGCGAACAGGTCTCCCAATTTCTGGAAGGGGAGGATCCAGGTGTTATTTCGAAGATTGAAGCGGAAATTCGTATCTGTATCCAGGAAACTCGATTTGAACATGCCCAGCGACTCCGAGATGATCTGATCTTCTGTGATGCGTTTTTTAACCGTCAACGCTTCAACCACCGTTTCAGAATAGAACATCTCAAAATTGAAACCCGAGGGGTGGGCATGCCTGGATATCTTTTTGAAAATGGCGCCTTGAAAGAGGTGGTGCTAAAAGACGGTAGACTATGCAAAGTAGGGGAGCAGCTTGATCTTTTTGACCTGTCTGTTGTGAAGGAAGATGAACCTCGTTTTTTGTTGGATAGGGCAAATCTGGTGTACAATTGGTTAAAAAAGAATCAGGGAATAGTCAAATACGAATTTCAGGACTTGGGATCATCCTTTAGGTAAGGCCAAAACAAATCTTCCATTCCGCCAAATGACCCCTCAATGCTCATGGGAACTAATTTTGCAAATGAATCCAAAATAACGACTGCATTCAGACTGGCATCTTCCTCAGTTGCGGCTCGTAGTCTTTTGGTCATACTGATATTGATGGCATCTATTTCATTATAAATATGAGTTAACCCTTTCAGCGTCCAATCTGGTTCCAGTCCATTTTTTGCCCGAGTGAATTGGGCAAGTAGGTACATGGACATCGCTCGATAGATAGATTCATCAATTGATGCAAAAGGTAAATGTGTAGCGACCATGGGTCTCAAGTAGTCCAGTGATGGACATCCACTGGTAACCATAACTACCCCGAGTATTGAACTTAAGCCGCTTTGCATTGAGATCTGCTCCTTGGAATAGGTTCTCTCTGCTGTTTCAATACTGAGGTCAATAAGATCATAGGAAACATCGGATTTGAACGCCATTACGATATCTTGGAGGTTCACAGCAACAGGGCAGTGCTTAACTCCAGTGTCAGCCAGCTTGCACCCTTCACACATACGGAACCCAAGATCTGTCCAGGCAGGTTTCTCTGTATTGGAGAAGGTCTGATAGGTATGTTTGTCACTACTGAGCAAAATTTCAAACTCAATCGACCGGGCGTCAGCCATCTTGAATTTGTACTTAAGTGATACCTGGGAGGAGGAATCTTCAAACATACATCAAGATAAAAAGAGAAAGTTGCAATCCAATGCAATTTGAGGAGGGGACGTTTCGTTTGTGATAAATGATTAATTCACGCGCTCCCTGAAATTTTTCGAGTGTAATGGGAGAGTCATTGATTTAGTTTTGAAGGCTTATTATTAAATGAGGAAAACAAATATATGAATGCCCCTGAGAGAAGCCATCGACACCGCAGGACAAAGCGACATGAAAAATCAATCATTCGTGAATTTACCATTGAAATAATTATTGGTGTCATCTTCCTGTTTGGTGTATTCCTGCTTTTCGAAGAAATGGAAATTAAAACATACGTATTTCATGCTGTTGTGAATTTCTTTCAGGCAATCACACATGGCTTTAGCCATTTATTGGGAACCATTCTGGGAACTGCAGAGGAATTTGAAACCTCAGATATAGTTGGTACGTTGCTGATAATTATCGCCTTTTTCCTCTTGACCTACAGGATAAGACAAAAGGCTATTATCAGACTTCATGATTTGGATCAATGTCCGGATTGTGGTGGGGATTTGCAGCATGTTCACAGGAATCTTATTCAAAGAATTGCCAGCAAGTTATTCCTCCTGAAAATCCGACGATATCACTGTAAAACTTGTGATTTTGATGGTCTCCGAATGCGAGCAAAACAATCAAAATAGCTCTGTCTGCTACCAAAGTGAGCATAATCTAATCAATGCCCACCAAACCTTTGACTCAGATGAATTTCATAAATAGATATCGCAAGATACCCCGCTCTATCCTGCTGATGATCGCTGCAGCATTTTTTATTCATATGATCAATGCCAGTTTTATCCTCATCCTAAATATCTACCTGAGAAAACAAGGTTACGCTGACGAAAACATTGCTCAGTTCAATTCTTTTCGCTTCCTCGGTATTCTCTTCTTTGCTTTCCCGTTGGGTATATTTATTAAGGGGAAGGCGCTCAAACCCTTCTTTTTGGCATCCAGTCTGCTGGTTCCCCTTTTCAGCCTGTTTCTACTGCTTTCCATTCAAGGAGGAAATGAGACCAGAATTACACTGGGCTTCATTCTTTGGGGTGTCTCCTTCATGATTTTGAATGTCTGTGGCTTACCCTACATCATGCGTTCTGCTCCTGAGGAGGTTATCTCCGAAGCCATATCTTTAAATTTCTCAGTCTGGTCTTTAGCCACTATTGTCTCTGGTTCATTGATCAGTATGCTTTCACACCTTAAAGAGATCGTCATCGGGGGAGTGATCATACCTCTTGATGAATTTCATATAATGCTGGTGATTTTATCAATCAGCTCTCTGTCATTTATTCTGGTGCTATTTATCAAGGAAGCCAAACCTCGCTCCAGTTCCAGTAGCTTTTTTCAGAATTTGAGTGCATTGAGATCAGATTATGATTGGACCTTAATTGCCAGGGTACTGGTCCCCAATATGATCATTGCCACTGGGGCGGGACTCACCATTCCCTTTGTGAATTTGTTCTTCAATAGTGTTTTTAAAGTAGATTCAGACACGTTTAGCCTCATCGGTGCTGGAACTGCCATGATTGTATTTCTATCGACCCTGTTTATCCCTTTCATTCGTCGCAAGTTTGGATTTGGGGTTGCTATCCTGATTCCTCAATCGCTTGCCGTATTATTTCTGGTAATTCTTGCCACAACCCAGTTAGCTCAAGCTTACTCATGGGCTTTTTATGTGGCCATTGCCGCTTTTATGATACGTCAACCGCTCATGAATATGGCGGGACCCATGACCAGTGAGTTAGGTATGAAGTATGTTGGACCGAGAAATCAGGAATTGATCTCTGCCATCAGCTCAAGTATCTGGAGTGCCTCATGGTTTATAAGTGCTAAGATTTTCCAGGTACTGAGGCAAATGGATATGGAATACTATCAAATATTTCTCATTACAGCGGCCATGTATGCTGTGGGAGTAAGTTTTTATCGCCTATTAATTAATGATTATTTACGGAGACCACCGGAAAAGAATCAAGGACCTGTTCTGCCCGATATACAATTTTGAGGTTGACAGGGGAAAAGGAAACGTATGGAAGCGCTTAGCTCAAAACAAAAAAAATACTTAAAATCCCAAGCCCACCCACTAAAAGCAGTGGTACAGATTGGGAAGGCTGGTGTAACGCCTCAGTGCCTTCAGAGCATTAATTCAGCCTTAAAATCGCATGAGATGGTGAAGGTGAAGTTCATTGCCTTTAAAGAGGAAAAAGAAAAATTCCTCGATGAAATTCTGACAGGTTCCAATTCACAATTTGTTAGCCTCATCGGCCATGTTCTCACGCTTTATCGTGAACACGAGGAAGCTGAAAAGCGAAAGTACAATTTACCCAAATAAACTGAACCAATGATCAATCTGCACAATATCACAAAAACCTATCCTGACAAGACCCTATTCAGGGATCTGGATCTGGTGATAAAAAAGGGATCCAGAGTTGGTCTGGTAGGTGCCAATGGGTCTGGGAAAACAACCTTGCTCCGGATGATTGTAGGTGAAGAGGATACAGATAGGGGGCAGATCCAAATTGATAGAAAAATCTCCATTGGATATTTACCCCAGGAAATCACATCTACTTCAGAGGAAACAATTTTACACGAAGTTCTGAACGAAATCCCAGAAGTGGGTGAGTTAGAGATTCAGATTGAAAAATTGTCTATGCACATTGCAGCGGATCCAGACAATCAACAGCTTTTGAACAAGCTGGGGCAGATCCAGGCCGAATTTGAACGCCTGAATGGCTGGAGTCTGGAATCTGAGGCAAAGAAAGTTCTGGGAGGTCTTGGCTTTACACCGAAACAGATGAAAATACCCCTTGATCAATTCAGTGGGGGGTGGAGGATGCGTGTCGCTCTGGCAAAACTACTCTTTAAGCATCCCGACATCCTACTTTTGGATGAGCCGACAAACCACCTTGATCTGGCCTCCTTAATCTGGCTGGAGACCTTTCTTAAAGAATGGTCAGGAGCGCTGGTTTTGATAAGCCATGATCGAACCTTTCTGGATAAAACCATAACCCAGATTTTTGAAATCGATCATATGTCGATACAAATATATGCAGGCAATTACAGCAAATACATGGACGAGAAAAAGCTCAGGAGTGATCAACAGCTTGCAGCATATCGGAACCAGCAAAAAATGATTGCTGAAACTGAGCAATTCATTGAACGGTTCAGATACAAGGATAGCAAGGCAAGTCAGGTTCAAAGTCGTGTCAAGAAGCTCGAAAAGCTGGAACGTGTCTTACCACCTGAAGGGGAGCAGAGTCGAATATCAGTCCGCATCCCCCAACCGGGTAGATCAGCTAGAATTGTTGCTGAGTTGAAGGGAGTAGCAAAATCGTATGGCTCTCTTGAGGTCTTTAAACACTTGGATCTCACACTGCAGCGGGGACAAAAAATAGGTCTCGTTGGTCCCAATGGTGCTGGAAAATCAACCCTCCTGAAAATGCTGGCACAGGTAGAACCACTTAGCAGTGGAAAATTGGTTTGGGGAGAGGGTGTCAGAAGTGCGTATTTTGCACAGCATCAGTTTGAATCTCTGCCTCTGGAAGACACCATTTACAATTTAATATCCCATGAAAACCCCAAGTGGATCGTGACCGAGGTCAGGACTTATCTGGGTAGTTTTTTATTCTCTGGTGATACTGTGGACAAGAAAATTAAGGTTCTGAGCGGTGGAGAAATCTCCAGACTTGCTCTGGCCAAGATGCTCGCTACCCCTTCGGATCTTGTTCTCCTGGATGAACCAACCAACCACCTTGATATGCGATCCAGGGATGTGGTTCAGCAAGCCATCGCCAGCTTCACGGGCACCATGGTGTGTATCTCCCATGATAGACATTTTCTAAATGCGGTGACCAATACAATTATTGAGGTAGATGATGGGCGAATCCGAATATTCCCAGGAAACTATGAGTATTATCTCTGGCGCAAGAACCAAGATCAGGTTGAAGTCCAAGATGGAGTTGCTCCGATGACGAATGGGTCGACAAAAAAGGAGAGTAATTCTGACTTTCAGAATCGTAGAAAACTTACAAATCGATTGAAAAAATTACCTGAATTGATTGAGGAATGTGAAATCGCTCTGGCCCAACAGGAAGAAATCCTTAATGACCCTGACTTGGCGAGTCAATATGAGAAAATCCAGTCAGCCATGGATGAGAAGGATAATCTCGAAGAGAGTTATTTGGAATTGCTGGAAGAACTTGAGTCCCTTCAAAAGGGACTTGCATAAAAAAAGGGCAGGGAAATTCCCCGCCCTCTCTCAATTTCTGTGCAGTAAGTTTAGATAACTTTGTGAACCAAGATGCCGATCATAATAATCATGGATACAAAAATCATCGCAACAGACCAGTTTCCTTTTTTGATCTCTTCCCATTCATCAATATCTGATGAGAACCAATCGAAAACCTTCAGCGCAATAGCAACACCTACTGAAAATCCAATTGAGGCAACAACTGCCCAACCCAGACCTTCTGCATAGCGCGACCAGATGCTTACTTCGAAGGGGTTGGCTGCAAAGACTGAAGAAGCCATCAGCAGCAGAGAGCCCATAAATAGCATTGATTTCTTGAACATTCTATTCTCCTTTTTCATATTCCACTCAGTTGATTAATTTTATTCCATCCGTAGACAGTCTTCGGTGAAAACCTCCACGGTCATTCTATTGTTGTACAGCTTCTCGCAACAGGCACCTTCAGCTCTAAGTACCATGGCCTTGCGATTGCTAAACTCCACATCTGCCACAACCACAATATGATCTATTGGGGATCGGGCATGTTGTGAAACCGCTCCTCCAATGAGAAAGGCTTGAAGGAGATCATCGGACAGGGTTGTGGTGCGGCTGATGACGTGAATAACAAATATCCTGCCCCATGATTCTTTCTCCTGCAATTCAAAGGAAGATCTTGCCATATCGATTCCATTTTTTCGATACAAATCCTGCGCATAAGAAGCAAGTTCGGAACTCTCGCTAACGGCCGGTTGTCCAGCCTGGATAACCCCTGACAGGAAAAGTATAAAAAGCAATCGAGCTAATATTGATATCAGTTTTGGTGGTTTCATCTGCTTAACTCAATTTCGATCAATTTTAAGTCAGAAGAGAATGATATCAATAATTATTTCAAAAAGCCAGATAAGTTCACTAGGCGTCATAGCCTGTTATATGATCATAATCAGGATGTGTAAATTCTTGTTCAAACGCATTAATGGCTTCCTTCATGTTGCCGACTAAATCGTCTCTTGCACATTTTACAGCCAGCTTAATAGCATTATCAATTGCCCGGGGGGTTGACTTGCCGTGACATTTCAAGACTAGTTTTTCAAGTCCTAATATAGGTGCGCCACCATACTCCTGATAGTCAGTAATCTTTTTAACTTTGCGAATTCCACCAGCGAGCAACATCATACCAATTTTCCAGATGAGTTTTTTCCTGAATGCCATTCGGCCTAATCCCATGGCTGCTTCCGCCATACCTTCCATGGTTTTAACGGCTATATTTCCGTTGAATCCTTCAGTTACCACCACATCAACAACGCCCTTCATGAGGTCGCTGCCCTCAATGTTGCCATAAAAATTTATCTGGGGCAGGGATTCGAGGATTCTATTCACCTCGATGTATTTAGGACCACCCTTATTATTTTCGGAACCCATATTTAAAAGTCCAACCACTGGTCTCTCGATTCCTGTTACTTTTTGGGAATAGGCATTTCCCATGAGGGCAAAATGTATCATGTGATCACGATCCACCGTAATATTGGCGCCAACATCAAGAATGAGAGAAAAAATATCGCTGCGATTGAGCTGATTACTGGTGGGATACACAGCAGCCAGGGCTGTTCTGTGAACGGTTTTAATCCGGGGAATTTTCTGAGCGCTGGCCAGAATGAGGGCACCAGTATTTCCCGCCGAAATGAGGGCATCTGCCTGACCGGTTGATACTATTTCAGCAGCTTTGATCATGGAAGAGTCGGGATATTTGTCAAAAATTTCTTTCGGTTTGGCATCCATGGGAATGGATTGGGGAGCATGAATGATCTCTATGAAATCCCTGACTTTTGGAAAATGAACCAATTCGGCTTCAAGAATTTCCTGGTCCCCAGCAAGCAGAATATTAAGATTCCCGGCTTCACAAGCTCTGCAGACGCCTTCGACAACAGCCTTGGGACCATTGTCGCCACCCATTCCGTCAACTGCTATGCGATACGTTCTCAAGGATTTATTTTTCCCAGCTTCTAATTAATTCCATAATCATTCGGACACCAGCACCAGTAGGTCCATCGGGAAGATAGGGGCGACCTTTCTTTAACCAACCTGAACCAGCAATGTCAACATGACACCATGAGGTTCCCTCTTTTACAAACTCTCGCAAAAATGCACCAGCTGCAATGGTGCCAGCTGTTCGACCGGCACCGGTGTTCTTCACATCAGCAATGGTTGATTTGATGTCTTCTGCATACTCGTCATCCATGGGCATTTGCCATACGCGATCCTGAGTTTTCTCACCTACAGCTAGGAGCTGGTCAGCGAAATCCTGATCATTGGTCATGATACCACTATAACGGTGACCCAGGGCAACGACAACTGCACCAGTCAGGGTAGCGAAGTCAACCACGCCATCCAGTTCATACTTATCTGTAATGTATGCGAGTCCATCAGCAAGGATGAGGCGACCCTCCGCATCGGTATTTAATATTTCAATAGTTTTGCCATTATATGCTGTGAGAATATCACCAGGCTTATAGGCTTCTCCACCATTCATGTTTTCAGTGGATGGAACTACTGCAATGATATTCAAATTTGGTTTGGTCTCAGCCACAACTGACATGATCCCTAGCACGGCTGCTCCACCGAGCATATCAAATTTCATCTCATCCATGCCAGCGGAGGGTTTGATAGAAATACCGCCGGAATCAAAAGTGAGCCCTTTCCCAACCAATCCAAGCGTCTTGGAATCTTTATCGCCACCCATGTACTCCATGATGATAAATTTAGGGGGAACATCTGATCCCTGGGCAACGCCTCCAATACCACCAAAACCCAGTTTTTCAAAATCTTCGCGCTCAAAAATAGTGATTTTCATGCCACCCTTTTTGGCAATGGCTGCAGCTGTATCAGCCAGATAGGTTGGCGTAGCAATATTGGAGGGGTGGTTGCCAAGATCTCTGGCCAGAACAACGCCTCCCGAAATTTTCATTCCGTAATCCAGGGCTCCTGAGATGTTGGCATCTGCCGTTGCGATTACAGATTGAATGCCAGCATAGGCATCATCATCTTGCTTCTTGTAATTCAGGAAGCGGTAACTCCCCATGACCAATCCTTCAGCTAGCGCCTGAGCATCCTCAACATTCAGAATGTCTTCACCCATAAATTCTATGGCGAAGCTGCTTAGTTTGAGTCCAATACATTTTTTCGCAGCAGTTGCACTGGCTTGACGTAAGTAATCCGCAGTATATTTTTTTGATTCTCCAAGACCGATGGCGATGTAACGTTTCGCAGTGTCGCAATCTGGTGAGTACATAACCATAACTTGATTCAGTTTAGCTTCGAATTCACCATTCTCCATGGCAAGATTCAACTTTTTTGACAGATTTGGATGAGCATCCTTAAATATATCGGTGATCCCAGTATCAGAAAAAATACCGAATATGAAGGCCTCTTGACCTCCAGGGAGTTTATTTAAGTTTT
Source organism: Candidatus Neomarinimicrobiota bacterium (assembly GCA_016784545.1). Taxonomy (NCBI): domain Bacteria; kingdom Pseudomonadati; phylum Fidelibacterota; species Fidelibacterota bacterium. Next base: position 2,662 of record JADHUM010000032.1, on the reverse strand, counting down.
TGTGGCTCAGGTTGAAAAGTGGCATCCGTGTTTGTTCCTCTCGCTCATTCAATAATTTATATTTTGCTTCATTTTTTGTCTGATTTGTTCAGGCCTACAATCTAGAGGCTAAGCCCGCAGTTCAAAACTGGAAAAGTGACTACTTCTTTGCCAAAATAGATTCCAAATATATTGAAATTTCTATGGGTTTTCTGATTTCTCAATCAAGAACTCCTCAAGACCCTTGTAGGCTGCCATAGCCAGTGCATCCAGTCCCTCTTCAGACAGCAGGAACATTTCCTCCTCAGGATTGGTCATAAATGCCCCTTCTATGAGAACCACCAAATATTCTGTTTGCCGCGTCAGATAATAATAGTATCGGGATACCTTGCCTGAGGTTTCGATCCCCATGTTGTGCATGTGAGGGTAAAGTTTATCACTCAATCCCTTGGCGCTGGGCCAGGTATAGAATGTAGAAGCTCCCTTAGCTTCCAAGATGTTACGACTTGCACCGGGTGCATTATTATGAGCCATAACAAAAATATGGACGCTATCCTCCCTGGCAATTTTCGCTCGATGGGCCAGACTAATCTGATGGTCATCCCGACGGGTTAGAAAAACGGTTGCTCCGGCTTCCAGGAGTAGCTTTTCGAGTTTAAGACTATAGCGTAAGTTTGCATCGGCTTCGGCATAGCCAGTTACTCCCCGGGCACCACGCTGCCAGCCACCATGGCCAGGGTCAATTTCAATTTTTACATTTGCGAATAGTGTGTCTCTGGAGATTTCTGGTGCCTTGCGAATCCCGATGACAAGATATTCTCCTTCATAGCGACCATACCATCCCCAAAAACTGTTTTTAGGGTAGAAGTCCATTTGCCAAACCAGATCCTCTGGTTGCTTCCTTTCCACAAAGCCAATAATTGAATCACCCTCAGGGTAGGTTGTCCATTCCCAGCCTTGTTTTGCTCCATATACCTTTAGCTCCAATCGTGCCAGGACGGCTTTCTCTTTTAATTCAAAGGGAAGGCGAGTGGTTCCTGTTCGAATTCGAAAAACAGCCCAATCATCTTGGTTATCTCCGTGCATGGAGCCGAGATAATGTGGGCTAGTGAGTCTGCTTGCTGGATTTAGCTCAACAGCGTTTGCCCATACGTAGGCGGTTCTGTACTGACCCAGGCGAATTCGGTACATCCAATCTTCCAGACCAATGATCTGGAGGGATACTGAGTCAGCCAGGGGGAAGAGGAGCTGATCCGTATCGGGTGTGTCATATACTCTGGTATCTTCATCAAGAGTCAAGCCACCCAGGGCATCTGTCAAGATGCGTAAAGGCGCACTGCTGACCCTTTTTGAAAATGGTCCGAGACGGTAAATAACTTTGGTGTTTAGCTCCTCATCAATATCCAGGAGATGGTAGGAATAGGTGTAATAGCCAGGTTTATCTTCATTCATCTTTTTCCAACCGGTTAGACCAGGAATCTTGAAGTAGACGGACTCTGATTGAGGACCCTGGATGCTGAGCTGAAGATGATCCCCTGCTATTGCCCATCGGTCCAGGTTTGGTCTTGCACTTTTTTCATCCAGAGCAGTCAGGGCTCCACGCTCTAGGGGTCGGGAAAGACTGACCAGTTCCCTTACTTCAATATCATTCAAACGGGCAACAAATTCGAATTCATTGTCTCCAGGGTTAACTTCCACATGGCTTGCGAAAGCACCTGATTTAAAAACTTTCACCGTGTCCCCATTCATGAGCAGCAATGCGTCTGGATGTGTCCGTCCACGCAAGCTGACTTCGGAACGGAAAAAATTACCGCTGCGGGGATACCCCATATCCAACGCTAACTGATCTGGAATGTTGTTGTTGATAAACACGCTATCCGTGGACATATGGTCAAGATTTCGATGGAATACTCTTATGGTATCAAGGAATGTTTGATTGCCCCTGGTTTCTCTGATTGGAATGTAAACTTCGGTCTGCTCCAGATTCATGAGGTGTCTAAATAGCCCATCTTCATCAGGGATAACTTTTGATCCTGCAATTTCAACTTGAGAACCTGGTGGGATAGTCCCAGCGACTTCGATGCGATCGACCCAGAATTGCATATCAGGTTTTGGGTGGAGGATTTCGAGTCTGGGAGGGTTTTCCTGTGCGAGTGTCAGGGTTGAAAGTACAATTGAGTAGGTGAGTAATTTGAAGTGGATATTCATTAAATCGATCCTTCTCTACTTGGTTCATGTTGCATCTAAAATAGACTAACGGAGCACTCACCAACGAATGTTTTCCAGACTTTACGAATTAGGAAGTCTATAATCAGGTTAATGGATTCGTTTTAGCGAAAAAAGATTCGAGAATTAAAAGTAGAAACCCAATATGATGTAGGAACGGGGAAGAATATTCGCCTTCGCTCATATGAGCGAAGGCGAGTGGAACCGAGGAGGATCGAACTCCTGACCTCTGCATTGCGAACGCAGCGCTCTCCCAACTGAGCTACGGCCCCTGAATTATTAACAATTATAAATTAGAACCATTCCCACCCAACACCAGACTTAAGAGGCTGTGTGAGAATACAATTGCAAGAGTCTCTTTTTCGTCATTTTGAGACATCTTTCACTCATTTCTCTGATAAATTGACATTTTCATTGTCTAGATCAAAAGAAACAGCCATTTCAAGCCATTTCCCAG
>JADHUM010000031.1 GCA_016784545.1 Candidatus Neomarinimicrobiota bacterium | reverse complement strand
AAGCTGGATACCTCTTTTTCACGGATTATTACCGAAATGTTAAGGTGTAAATTAAGGAACCGCCCTGTACGGAACCGTACGCAGGGTGGTGTGAGAGGACGGATAGGGAATTAATCCCTATCCTCCTACTCGATTTTGTAAAAGAATTATTCCCTCGTCATCCCGAGCGGAGACGAGGGATATCGATCCGACATAACAGGGGTAGTATCCCTCGACTCCGCTAAAGATGACGGCCTGAAGCATGCCCCCATGAAATGAATTTCTACATAATATGAATTTCCATACTTCCATTTTGGAATGTTGCTAACTATAATAGCGCGTTCTTTGCTAAGTATTTATCCATAATTTAAGTAGTATCTCTAACTCATTGAGGCACAATGACATCGCAAGAAATTCGAAATCAGTTTATACAGTTCTTTCAGGACAAAAATCATAAATTTGTACGTAGTGCAGGGGTTGTCCCATTTGATGATCCCACCCTATTGTTTACCAATGCGGGAATGAATCAGTTTAAAGGCATCTTTTTGGAAACAGAAACTGCAGGTCATCCCAGGGCTGTGAATTCGCAAAAATGTATTCGTGTTAGTGGTAAGCATAACGATCTTGAGGAAGTAGGTCGCGACACCTATCACCATACCTTTTTCGAAATGTTGGGAAACTGGAGTTTTGGAGATTATTACAAACCAGAAGCCATCAAATGGGCCTGGGAATTGTTCACTGATGTTTGGAAAATCCCCAAAGACAAGTTGTATGCAACAGTTTATAAGGATGATGATGAAGCATTTGAGCTGTGGGAAACACTCACCGATATCCCCAGAGAAAATATTTTGCGTTTTGGCGACAAGGATAATTTCTGGGAAATGGGGGAAACTGGTCCCTGCGGTCCCTGTTCTGAAATTCATGTTGATATTGGTGGTGACCCTGCCATCCATGGCTCTCATCCTGAATTAGGAGTAAATACTGACAGCCCACGTTTTATGGAATTATGGAATCTGGTATTTATTCAGTACTTCCGTGATCAGAACGGTGAATTAACCGAATTGCCAAATAAACATGTTGATACCGGTGCAGGACTTGAGCGCGTTGTCGCTTACCTCCAGGGGAAAGACAGCAACTACGATACTGACCTATTTACTCCGCTTCTTGATGAGATATCAACCTTGTCTGGTATCACCTACCAACGAGATGAGCAGGGAATGGCCCATCGTGTCATTGCAGACCATATACGCATGTTGACTTTTTCCATCTCTGACGGCGCTCTGCCCTCCAATGATGGTCGTGGGTATGTCTTACGCCGTATATTGCGTAGAGCAGCCCGTTATGGACGTAATTTGGGCATGAATGATGCCTTCCTGTACAAACTTGTTCCCACTGTGGTGGCCGTCATGGGTGATGCCTATCCAGAACTCAAAGAGCGGGTCGCCTATATACAGAAAGTAATCAAGTCCGAGGAAGATTCCTTTAGCCAGACCCTGGGCAGGGGATTGCAGATCTTTTCAGGTATCATTGAAGATGCAAAAGCAGCGGGCGAAACCACACTTTCAGGCGAAAGTGTTTTTAAACTTTACGATACCTTTGGTTTTCCTGTGGATTTAACCAGTCTCATGGCTGATGAAGAAGGATTTGGTGTTGATCTTGAAGCCTTCGAAACCCTCATGAATAGTCAGCGCGAAAAAGCGCGAGAGGCAACCCAGCTCAAGCAGACTCATACCCAGGGAAGTGAATGGGAAATTGTCCATGCTGGCACACACTCGGAATTCCTGGGATATACGCATCCCCAATTGGATACTTCCATCGCTCAGGTGATGAAATCAGGTAAAAATATTTTTGTTATCCTGACTCAGACACCCTTCTACGCAGAAAGTGGTGGTCAGGTTGGCGATACGGGTCGTATCTATAATGCGAAAATGGAATTAGAGGTTTTGGACACACGCCGTGATGGCGATTCCATTGTTCACAAGACCAGGTTGATATCAAGTGAATTTAATACCGAGCCGGTGATAGCTGTAATCGACGCTAATCGTCGAAATGCGATTATCCGCAACCATACTGCTACCCATTTATTGAATGCTGCCCTTAGAAATATTCTCGGAGATCATGTTAAACAGGCTGGTTCATTGGTGGATGAAAAGCACCTGCGATTTGACTTTAACCATTTTGAAAAAATGACGGCAGAAGAAATCAACAGGGCTGAACGGCTTGTAAACGCTGAAATCAGAAAGAATAACTCCGCCAGCATTCGCAATATGAGTTTTGATGAAGCCAAGACTGAAGGGGCTCTGGCCTTCTTTGGTGAAAAATATGGTGACCAGGTCCGCACCGTTAAATTTGGTGAGTACAGCCACGAGCTTTGCGGCGGGGTCCATGTCCAGGCGACTGGAGATATCGGGTTTTTCCGTATCGAATCTGAGGCAGCCATTGCCGCTGGAGTTCGCCGAATTGAAGCATCAACTGGGAAAGTTGCAGAAGAGAATGCCCGGGTAGAGCGGGAGACCATCAATCATTTACGCCATTTGCTTACTTCAGATGTAGAAGATCTTAGTTCCAAGACCCAACATTTGCTGGATGAGAAGAAAGCTCTGGAAAAACAGGTCAAGGTCTTATCCTTTGATCAGGCCGCTTCTGTACTTACTGATATTCTTGGAAATTCGCAGTCAATCGGTGGCGTAAACGTTTTAAGTGAGGTGGTAGAAGTTCCTGATACAGAGGCACTTAAAGATCTTGGTGCAGAATTGATCAGGCAGATGAAAAGTGGTCTGGGAGTTCTGGGAACCGTCATAGATGGATCACCTTATGTGGTTTGTGTGGTTTCAGATGATGTGATTGCTCAGCACAAATTGAAGGCTGGGGATATTGTACGTGAATTGGGGCAGAAGTTAGGTGGTGGCGGTGGTGGAAAACCACAAATGGCCACTGCAGGTGGCAAAGATGCCGCTGCGTTGAAAACAGTTATTGCAGATGTATTTGATTTGATAGGAGAACGTTTGGGATGAAAAAAGCTCAATTAATTATTGAAAAATCCACCTCTGGACATGTCGCTACATCAATCCCGGCTTTAGATGTGCCAGAAAAAAGCATAAGTGATCTGATTCCTGAAAAATATCTCAGATCAGAAGCCCCACGGCTTCCAGAAGTTTCAGAACCAGAACTGGTGCGCCATTATATTGGTATATCAACCAAGAATCATCATGTGGACAAGGATCTCTATCCTCTTGGGTCCTGCACCATGAAGTATAATCCCAAGATTAATGATTGGACCGCCTCAGTTCTTGCAGAAGTCCATCCCTACCAACCAGAAGAGCTGAGTCAGGGACTCCTTGGTGTCTACCATGAATTAGAGCAGCAATTATGTGCTATCACTGGCATGACCGCTTTTACGCTTCAACCTGCAGCTGGCTCACAGGGTGAACTGGTGGGTGTACTGCTCATGCGGAAATATCATGAATTGAGAGGCAATGACAAAGATGTCATACTCATTCCATCCGCTGCACACGGTACCAATCCAGCTTCTGTTGCCATGGCAGGTTATAAGGTCGTTGAGATTAAGAGTAACTCAAAAGGCCTGGTCGATATGGAAGACTTCGAGTCCAAAATTGATGATCGGGTTGCCGGCTTTATGTTAACCAATCCCAATACACTGGGACTTTTTGAGGAAAATATTAGCAAGATTTCAGAGCTCATTCATGGTGTTGACGGTATCATGTATATGGATGGAGCCAATATGAATGCTCTCCTGGGTATTACACGGCCAGCAGATTTGGGCTTTGATATCACGCATCTGAATCTTCATAAAACCTTCTCAACACCCCATGGAGGCGGCGGTCCAGGAGCTGGTCCCATTGGCGTGACTGACAAACTGGCGGCATATCTGCCCAGACCCCGTGTAGAGTTAATAAATGATAAATATCATTTAGAATATGGCTATGAGCACAGTATTGGACGAGTACACGGTTTTTATGGAAATTTTGGCATTTTGCTGCGCGCCTGGACCTATATCAGAATGCTGGGTCCAGATGGTCTAAGAAATATCTCTGAAATTGCTATTTCCAACGCCAACTATATGATGCACAAACTCAAGGATGTCTTTGAGTTGGCATATGATAGGACATGTATGCACGAGTTTGTGCTTTCAGCTCGATCCCAGAAAGAAAAGGGGACCAACGCCCTGCATATTGCCAAACGGTTGCTTGACTTTGGATTCCATTCACCAACCATGTATTTCCCACTCATTGTTAAAGAAGCCCTCATGATTGAACCGACTGAGAGTGAGAATAAAGAAACCATGGATCGTTTTATCGCAGTCATGAAGCAAATCGCAGAAGAAGTGGAAACAAATCCTGAATTGGTCCATACTGCACCGCATTCTACACCTGTTGGCAAGGTTGATGAAACCCAGGCCAACCGCAATTTGAACGTCCACTGGTAGAATGGCCTTTACCTACATAAACAAATCGCTCCATTGTGATGGGGTTGACCTGTCTGCTATTGCAGATCAGTATGGAACGCCTGCATACATCTATTCCGAGCAGATACTCAGACGCAATGCTGAAGTATTGAAACAGATTTTCATCGCTCGTGGATTTCAGGTCTCCTACGCCATGAAGGCCAACTCAAACCCAACTATTCTGAAACTTTTTAAAACATTTGGTTTTGGCGTTGATATCGTATCATCAGGTGAATTTCAAATGGCTAAATACTGCGGATTTGAGGGGACTGAGATCAATTTCGCAGGGGTCGGCAAGACCCTCCCAGAATTGGATATTGCGCTTAATTTCGATATCGGCCATTTTAATGTGGAAAGCCGTTTTGAGTTGGAACTCCTGGAAGAACGGGCCAGAATCGCAGGTAAAAAAGCTGCTGTCCTGCTGCGCTTGAATCCTGATATTGATCCTCAGACACATCCCCACATCTCAACTGGTTTAAAACAGAACAAATTTGGGATGAGTCCTGAAAAAGTGAGACATTTTCTCACTCAGGCCAAATCCTATCCCCATATTCAGTTTGATGGGATTCATTGTCATATTGGTTCACAAATTATACAACCTCAACCTTTCTACGATCTTATTGATTATCTGCAACAATTCACTGCTTCATTACAGGATGAAGGTATTGAAATTACCCATCTTGATCTTGGGGGTGGTTTTGGGGTGAATTATGAGGATCCATTCGAAGATATTCTTGAGACAACACCTTTCCTCGAATCAATTGCCCAACGTGCTATGGAAAAATTAGGTGAATACCAGCTTCATATCCAACCAGGTAGAGTCCTGGTTGCCAATGCTGGTGTCTTATTGGCAAGGGTTCTGGGCAATAAAGAGAACGGAGGCCATCAATTTGTCATCATCGATGGTGCTACCACAGAGCTGATCCGTCCCGCCCTGTATGATGCTTACCACGCTATTTATTCCCATATTGAGGATCGACCGCTGACCATGGTGGATGTGGTGGGACCAGTCTGTGAAAGTTCTGATGCGCTGGCAAGACAAAGAAATATACCCAAATTTGAAAAAAATGATCTCATGGTCATTGGATCAGCTGGTGCCTATGCCAGTTCCATGGGTTCCACTTATAATATGAGACCGCTATCACCAGAAATCATGGTGACTAGCACTGGGGATACCCAACTGATTCGTAAGCGTCAGTCCTTTGATGAAATGATTTTGCTTTACTCGTAAATTTTTGTCTCAAGGATTTTCCCCGATTACAGAACAGGGAAAAGTTGACATTGAGGAAAGCAGATGCTTACTTATATCCCGGGCAAATCGGATGATCACATTGCTTGATCAAAATCTTGTAACTAGCTGATTAACAACAGTATAATAGGACATTATCATGAAGAATATTATTCGTACAGACAAAGCACCTGCTGCAATTGGACCCTATAATCAGGCCGTTGAGATAAATGGAATGATTTATACAGCTGGCCAGATTCCACTGGATCCTGCAACGGGAAAACTAGTTGAGACATCATTTTCTGACCGCGTCTATCAGGTAATGCACAACCTGAACGCTATCCTGGAAGCTGCTGGCAGCGATTTTTCCAAAGTTGTCAAAACCAATATTTATGTCACAGATCTTGGCCAATACGCAGAGTTGAACCGAATTTATGGAGAATTCTTTCCAAGTGATTACGCGCCAGCCAGAGCCGCCGTCCAGGTTGCAGGTTTGCCACTTGGGACCGATATTGAAATAGAGATGGTGGCGTATAAATAAAAGCTATGAACTTTTCTTTGAAGCAATTTATCGTTTTATTTCTTGCATGCGGATTGTTGAGCGGTCAATCACGAGTTGAGGGGCAGGTTGACTCTTCCGGTGTAAAGAGCCCGGGTAAGGCAATTATTCTTTCTATTATTCCTGGTGGCGGTCAGCTTTATAACCGACACCCACTAAAAGCACTCTTGTTTGCCGGGGCATTTGCATATTATGGATATGGATATTCCCTTGCTCAGGCAGATTATCAAGCTGATTTATCCAGCGAATCCCTGCATAGAACGAGGAATGACAAAGTTTGGATGATGTCTCTGATTTGGACGCTGAACATTATTGATGCTTATGTAGATGCCCAGCTCTGGGATTTTGAAAAGTATGAAATTGAGCAGGATGCGGAGATCCCACAAGAAAAAACCAAAAAGGTAGGACCAATAGATGACACAGAATAGAGAAGCGTGGGGATCCAAATTGGGATTTATCCTGGCTGCTGCGGGTTCCGCAGTTGGGCTGGGAAATATCTGGAAGTTTCCATACATAGCAGGGGAAAATGGTGGAGCTGCATTCATCTTTGTCTATCTGATCTGTATAGCTATTATCGGGTTCCCGGTACTCATTGCTGAAGTTCTGATTGGAAGAACCACTCAACGCAATCCAGTTGGTGCATTCGCCGCCCTTACGCCTTCTAAGATGTGGCTATCAGTAGGATTCCTAGGGGTTATAGCCGGATTTATGATCCTCTCCTTCTATAGCGTTATTGGAGGATGGACCATAGGATATGTGATGGAAACCTTGCGAGGTTCACTGTCCAATTTTCACAATCCTGAGGAGGCAGGTGTTCTTTTTGGTGTACTCTCAGGCAGTGCAACCTGGACCTTAGGTTATCATACCATTTTCTTTGCCATGACCATGTTTATTGTGGTCAAGGGGGTTCAGGGTGGTATCGAAAAATCCAGCAAGATTATGATGCCAATCCTACTTACCATCCTGGTTATTCTCATGATTCGTGGAATGACCCTGCCTGGAGCTGATAAGGGCTTGGCCTTTTTACTGGTCCCGGACTGGGCCAAAATTAATGGACATTCCATCCTCATCGCGCTGGGTCATGCTTTTTTTACCCTCAGTCTTGGTATGGGGGCCATGATGACCTATGGAAGTTATATGTCCAAAAAGAACAGTGTCATCACAGCTTCGGCTCAGATAGTATTTCTGGATACGCTTATTGCCATCATGGCAGGAGTCGCAATATTTACTGCTGTATTTGCTTCAGGGCTCGATCCGGCAGCAGGTCCTGGGTTGATTTTCCAGACTCTGCCTGCAGTATTTGCCGGGATGACGGGCGGGGTTTACTTCTCTTTTCTCTTTTTCCTGCTTCTGGCTATTGCTGCCCTCACATCGGCAATATCCTTACTGGAAGTCGTGGTCGCCTATTTTGTAGATGAAAAGGGCTGGAATCGCAAAGGTGCAGTCATGATTTTCGGTGGTTCGATCTACCTCCTGGGAATTCCTTCCGCCTTGTCATTTAATCTTATGTCAGATGTCACTATGTTTGGAAAAACATTTTTTGATGTGGTGGACTTCATAGCCTCCAACGTGTTGCTGCCATTTGGTGGATTGATGATAGCTATTTTTGTCGGATGGGTATGGACAAGGACTTCTGTGATGACTGCCGTGAAAGAGGGAGCAGAACACCTCTTCGAAACCTATCCATGGTTCGAGGGTATCTGGTTTGTGTTTCTGCGATTTGTTGCTCCAGTCTTGATAATGTTGGTCTTGCTAAATAGCTTGGGTATAGTATAGATTTTCCGGAATAAAATATCCCAGAGGAGTGGGCACGAACCGAATCGCTCCTCACCCGATAATCCAGTGCATTTAATCATTTAGAATGCACCTTTGATTCCTATTTTAACAGGTTAATTCTTAATCGATCATATCAGGTGGAAAGGAATATCCCCTGAATTAATCGAGTAGATATAAAAGGGGTTTATTATGATCCTTGTAAAAGATAATCGATGTGATTTTTGTGGCACCTGCGTCGCTGTTTGTCCCGTTGATGCCATTGAATTGCGCGAAGCTGATATATCCATCATCCATGATACCTGCATAGACTGTGATATCTGTATCTGGGTGTGTCCCATAGATGTGCTTTCTTCTGATGAGACCAAAGAGGAGGTAAAGCATGACTGATTTTGATGTCATCGTTGTTGGAGGTGGACCTGCTGGATCCATGGCCGCTGAAGCCGCAGCAAAGGGTGGAGCAAAGACCCTTCTGCTTGAAAAAGATAGAGATATTGGTTACCCAGTTCGTTGTGGTGAAGGTGTGGGCGCTTCTGGTTTAAAACAATTCATCGACCCAGACCCCCAATGGATTGCTGCTACGATCTCCAAAGTACGCATGCGTTCCCCCGATAATACCAGGGTTGACTTCGGGATGAAGGATGCTGGATATGTCCTCCATCGAAGATTGTTCGATTATGCCCTGGCGAACCGTGCAGGTCAAGCCGGTGCTGAGATCCAGACTCGTGCCTATGTAGACGGCCTGATAATGGAAGACAACGCAGTAAAAGGCGTCAAGTACCAATACATGGGTGAGAATAGGCAATTGACGGCTAAAATAGTCATTGCTGCTGATGGCGTTGAATCCAGAGTTGGTCGAATGGCCGGGATGCGAACAGCTACCAAGTTGAGAGATATGGATTCTGGATATCAGGCAACAGTCGGTAATGTTGATATCGATCAGGAAATGATTGATTTCTTTATCGGGTCCAACTGGGCACCAGGAGGATATCTCTGGATATTTCCAAAAGGTAATGGCATGGCAAATATTGGATTGGGAGTGAACGGAAAGGTAGCAAAAGATTTTAGTGCACATGATCTTACCCACAAGTTCTTAAAAGAACATTATCCAAAAGCCAGTATTTTGACCAGTGTTTGCGGTGGCATTCCCATCGCCAAAACACTTAAGACCATCACTAAAGAGGGTATCATGCTCACAGGAGATGCTGCCAGAATGGTAAATCCCGTAACTGGCGGGGGCATTATCACAGGCATGGTGGGAGGTCGGATCGCTGGAGATGTTGCTGCAGCAGCATTGCAGACCGGAGATCTAACGCCCAATGGTTTTAAAGATTATCCTTCAAGATGGCAAAAAGCCGAAGGGAAAACCCACGATGGACTTCATCGCGTCGCAGATGCCATTTTTGAAATCACTGATGAAAAATTGAATAAAATGGCCCATCGTCTGGCCAAGATACCTCCTGATGAACTCTCACTTATGAAGATATTTACGGCGGTTGCACGACATAAACCATCCATACTGATTGATGTGACCCGCGCCTTTGCCGGCGTTTGATCCATGAATCATAGAAAGCACAGGAAGATTTGATCACAACATACACAATCACCATAGCGGGTTGGCTCGCATGAGTTTCTCAGAATATTTACAAGGAATTGGCCTTGGAACCTTTGTTTCTTTTGATCTTGAGACCACTGGTCTTGATCCTAAGGTCGATTTTGTCATAGAATTTGGTGCTGTCAAGATTGTAAATGGCGTAGCCACAGAACGCTATCAACAATTTATTAAACCACCGGTAAGAATCCCTAAATTCATCACCAAACTCACCGGAATCACCAATGAAATGGTGGAAGATGCTCCCACTTTTGAGGAAGTAGTAGATGATCTCTATGATTTCCTGGGGGATCATCCATTGGTAGCCCATAATATTTACTTCGACCATAATTTTTTAGATGTCAAAAGAGAAGCCATAGATGGCATCCCGCTCAAGAATCAGCGCATTGATACCTTGAGTCTGGTGCGAACCCTGAGATATGATATGATTAATCATAAGCTGGGAACAGCAGCCGAATTCTATGGGTTATCCAAAGAGGGTGCCCATCGAGCTGATTATGATGCCGATATGGTTGCAGAAATATTGCTTATCCTCATTTCTGAGATGAAGAGACTTTCACCAGATGTACTCAAAGTTCTTGTTGATGTTATGCACGGGACAGATTTACCAAATGAGCCTCTATATACAGCCATGCTGGAATGGACTGCTTCTGGACGAGCCATGGAAGAATTGGATGAATATCCAAGAATTCCATTACCCCAGAAACCAAACATTCGCCATTCTACCAGTGAAGGTACTTTCCCTGATCTTGATCAGATATTTTCTGACGAGGGCTTGCTTTCCAAGCACCTTGATGGATATGAACCACGCCAAACTCAGGTAACCCTGGCTCATGATATCCAGTATGCCATGCGGAATGATGAGTTTCTCATGGGTGAAGCAGGAACAGGTGTGGGGAAGAGTCTGGCCTATACTATTCCAGCTGTCCTTACACGTCATGAACTCAAGGAAGATGAACCTATATTTATCAGTTGTAACACCAAGAATTTGCAGGATCAGCTCTTTCATAAGGAAATTCCCTTCATCCAGGAGAAGCTTGGGTTGCCTGTAAGAGCCTTGCTTCTCAAAGGACGAAATAATTACATCTGCAAGACCAAATGGCAGAGAGCCATGCGTGATGTGAGTTGGAGATTCAGCCGGCGCGAGAAAGAAGCGCTTCAGACATTGGTGGTCTGGGCTCACGAAACACCCACAGGTGACATTGATGAACACAATGGTTTTCATACTGTAGGGAATGCATTGGTCTGGTCCAAACTGAACAGTGAACCAGGATTTTGCACTACCAATGTTTGTGCCCATAACGATTTCTGCTATCTCGGCAAATTGCGTCAGGAATCTGCCAAGGCAGATATCGTGGTGGTCAATCACTCTTTGCTCCTGGCTGATGCTGCTGCCGATCATGCTATTTTGCCCCGCTACCAAAGACTCATTGTGGATGAAGCTCATCTCCTTGAGAAAACAGCCTATCAATTTTTTGCAGCAGAGTTTTCATACAGGAGTCTGAGAATCCAGCTGGATCAGTTGTTCTATAAGGGTCGCAATAAGAGTGGGATGTCCATTGAGCTGAGACATCTTCTGGTACCTGTGGATGAAAAGCAAAAAGCGGGGATCTCGGCTCAATTGGATCAGCTTGAGACCGACATTCTAGAATTTGACAAAACCTTACTGGCCTTCTTCACCGAGTTCAAGGCAACTCGACAGCGCGATATCGAGCGAGCAACTTTTACGTACAAGGAATTGTACTCGGCAGAAAAGGATCCTTTTGCACCGGTTCGTGGAATCTGGTACTCAGTTATCACCAGTTTGACCTCATTGAATAATCTGGTCCGGGATGTAGAAAAATCTCTGGACGATCTGGATGACGAATCACTGCCTGGTCTGTCTGAGATTAGCTCAAGATTCCATTCCTGGCGTGAGATGATGGTCTACACACTTGAAATCATGGATAAACAGGCTGCCGCAGATAATCCCGAAATGATCTATTGGTTTGAGATCCTGCCAAAAAGCGAGGTCGTGGCAGTAAAATTTGTCCAGGTTCCCCTTGAGATAGGTAAACAGATGCAGGAGCGAGTTTATGAAGGTCTTGCCTGTGCCATATTCACATCAGGGACCCTCAACATCGATGGAAGTTTCAGCTATCTCAAGCAACGCCTGGGATTGAAGGGTCATGATAGATTGAAAGAAAAGACCTATCCCTCACCATTTTTCTATGAGGACCAGGCAAGAATATTTGTCCCCACATTTATGGGACCCCAAAACGCTGAGAATTATACCATTGAAGTCCTGTTTCTCCTTGAAAAAATATGGAAAACACATCCGGTTGGAACCATGATATTATTCACCAGCTATACCATGCTTATGAACTGGCAGGAAGAATTGGAGGATCTCATAAAGGGGTCAGGTCGTCGATTGCTGGTCCAATCCAGTCGTGTGTCCAGAATGGATTTGATTAATCAGTTCCAGAAATACCCGGATAGCATACTTCTGGCCACAGACAGCTTCTGGCAGGGCGTGGATATTCGTGGGGATGCCCTTCAATTGCTGGTTATTGCTAAACTACCCTTCCTGGTACCATCAGATCCCATTGTCCGCGCCAACAGCGATGCACTGAAGGCTGCTGGTGAGAATGACTTTATGGGCTATAGCGTTCCTGAGGCTGCTATTAAGTACAAGCAGGGTGTTGGTCGACTCATTCGTAGCACTTCCGATTTTGGGGCAATTCTTTCATTGGATGAGCGAATATTTACCAAGCGATATGGTGATTATTTTCGTAATTCTACACCCATACCCCATGTACCTGCTAATTCAGAACGAGAACTGGTTGATTCCATTCGCGCCTGGTTCAGATCTCATGGAATTGCAGATGCCAATACAAACTAAAGTGAGCACGATATGATTTTAGATGGTAACTCATTGTCACTTCATGGAATATTTGAAGAACTGAAATCGCCTACAAAATTATCACTTTCTTCAGAATCAACCAGACTTGTGCGGAGATCACGTGAGGTTGTAGAGAACATGTTGGCGGCCGGGAAAACGGTCTATGGCGTAAACACTGGATTTGGCAAGCTGGCGAATCAAAGAATCTCCAGCGAAAATTTGAGACAGCTTCAGGTCAATCTCTTAAGAAGCCATGCGGCTGGAACAGGTGGGTACTTTTCTCAAAAGACAGTCAGGTTGATCCTGCTCCTCAAGATTAACAGTCTACTAAGAGGTTATTCAGGTATCAGGCTTGAGGTCATTGAAGCATTGATCAATTTGTACAATAACAATCATACTCCTGCTATCAGAGAGAGAGGAAGTGTGGGAGCCAGTGGGGATCTGGCACCCCTGGCCGATCTGGCACTACCCCTCATCGGTGAAGGCCAATTTCTCATGGATGATGGATCTGTTAAACCTGCTGCAGAAATATTGAAGCAGTTCAAGCTTCCTATTGTGGAGCTAAAAGAAAAAGAAGGTCTTTCCCTGATAAACGGGACGCAGGTGAGCACAGCACTGGCAATTGAATCCCTGGAAAATATTCAGGATTTGTTCTTAACCATCTCAGGTACAGGCGCTTTTAGCACTGAAGTCATGCTTGGTACTGATACAGCATTTAAGAAAGAAATTCAGGAAGCGCGGAACCAGCCAGGACAGGTATTTGCTGGAGAAATTTTATTCACCCTCATGGCCGATAGCGGCTATCGAGATGCTCACCTTGACTGCGACAGAGTCCAGGACTTTTACAGCCTCCGCTGTATGCCTCAGGTTCATGGCTCATGGTATGATCTCATTGTTTATGCTGAACGAATTCTGACTCAAGAGGCCAATAGTACCACCGATAACCCCGTAACATTGATCGAGGAGAATATGATTGTCTCCGGGGGTAATTTTCATGCTGCTCCCATTGGTCACATTATGGACTATCTCGCAATTGCACTCTCAGATGTTGCTTCCATGAGTGAACGGAGAATTGCCGCTTTTCAGGAAACGAGTCAGAGTAATTTGCCCATGTTCCTTATGAAGGAGGCCGGCTTGAACTCTGGTTTTATGATAGCTCATGTAACTGCTGCAGCCCTGGCCAGTGAGAATAAGTCCCTGAGTCATCCAGCTTCAGTGGATTCCATTCCCACTTCTGCCAATCAGGAGGATCATGTGAGTATGGCTCCCATAGCAGGGCATCAGCTCAAGCAGGTTATCTCCAATGCTTCGAGAATATTTGCAATCGAGTTGATGTGTGCCGCACAGGCCAGGGACCTAAATCCTCAGTACCATCTCGCACCTTCCAGCGAGGCTATCTATCAACGAATTCGCCAGGAAGTGCCATATCTGGAGGTTGACGGTTCATTGAGCACTCATATAGAAAATATTTATGAAATGATTTCCTCTGGGGCCATCGCAAAAATTGTTAAGCACCGATTGGAGGCGCAAGCATGAGAATCCACAAAAAAAGAATCCTTTTTCCCCTGGTGATAATATTCTTTATCGGTTGTGCTTCAGAATCGGTGAAATATGACCTACCCAGTGCCGGTACCAGCAAAGCACCAAAGTGGGTCGATACACACATCACAGTCAGAGATACTATTTTTTTAGTTATAAATCTACCGGAAGAATATTCTCAGGATATGGACAAATCTGTTCAAAAAGCCCAATCAGAATTGCACACCCTCTTGATGAATGAAGTTGAAGTTATCCTCAGGGACTATTGGGATGAAAAACAGATTAATTATTCTGATGATGACAAATTTCAACTTCTATCGGGACTTCCCATTACGCTTGAACAAGTCATGAAGCATGTGGAAGTAACCGATGGTTGGGAGAAAAATGGTGAAGTCTCAATCCTGTGTGCTCTTGATTATGAAGAAGTAGCCGAGGTTCTCATCGAGGATATGGAAATTGAAGACAGGGCCTTCCTGTCTTACTTAAAACGAAGAATGGATGATCTTGCTGAGCGCAACCGCTAGGATGGATAATGAGATTTGTTGATTATGTAAAGATTAAGGTCATCCCAGGAAAAGGGGGAGATGGCATCATTGCCTTTCGTCGGGAAAAATTTGTTCCCAAAGGGGGTCCTTCTGGAGGGAATGGTGGGAGAGGAGGTAGTATTATCCTCAAGGTGGATGCTCAACTCCACACGCTCCAGGATATTCGCTATCATCGCATATATAAAGCCAACAGGGGTAAACACGGTGAGGGCAGTCTTCGCCATGGCAAAAAAGGGGATGATGTTACCGTTAAAGTCCCTGCTGGAACCATTGTTAAAGATTTACATAATGGTGAAGTGGTTGCAGACTTGCAAATTGATGGTGAATCCATTGTGGTCGCTCATGGCGGCCGTGGAGGTAGGGGCAATGCGGAATTTGCTACCCCAACCCATCAGGCACCTCGTGAATTCGAATATGGTCGTGACGGTCGGGAACGGGACCTGGAACTTGAGCTCAAAGTTCTGGCCGATGTGGGGCTGGTTGGATTTCCAAATGCAGGTAAATCTACTTTGCTGTCCAGGGTGTCCCGAGCCAAACCAAAGATTGCAGATTATCCATTTACCACTTTGACGCCAAATCTTGGAATTGTGAAATCAGGTGCCTATTCAAGTTTTGTAATGGCAGATATACCAGGGCTTATCGAGGGTGCTCATGAGGGGAAGGGACTTGGTATTCAGTTCCTCAAGCATGTCGAGCGCTGCAGTGTCTTGTTATTTCTGGTAGATGCTAACGATGAAGATCCATCAGAATCATATCGACTCCTTTTTGAAGAGGTAAAGAAATACAGCCCTGGATTGATTCAGCGCAAGCGGATGTTGGCAATCACCAAGATGGACTCCTTTGTAGGCGTACCAAAAATGTCAACCTTCGAGCCTGTGGAATTATTTCCCATTTCCTCTGTTTCAGGAGAAGGACTTGAGGTATTAATCAAAGCGCTCTCAACCAGTATAAGTGAATAAAAAACTTTTCAATATTATCAGGGTGCTCAGCATCCCCGGTGTTGGTCCTCGAAAAACCTTAGACCTTATCTCAGAATTTGGTTCGCTGGAAAATATCTTCTCAGTTGGTTATAAAGAGCTTACAAGAATTCCGGGCATCAAGGACAAAATTGCCCGCTCCATATTAAGTGAGCCTGATGAAGCTCTGATTGCTGGGCAGACCAAGCTGATCGACAAATTTCAAGTACAATTAATCACCCTATGGGATGATGCCTATCCTGAACAATTAAAGCAAATCTATGATCCACCCATTGCCCTGTTTTGCAGGGGTAATATTGACCTCCTGGCATCAGACAGCATTGGAGTGGTTGGCACTAGAACGCCCAGTGCTTATGGCAAGCAAATATCAAAGGAATTCAGTAGAGATCTATCCCAAAGGGGTCTCACGGTGGTTTCTGGTGCCGCCAAGGGAGTAGACACCTACGCCCATGAAGCGTGTCTGAAAGCAGGTGGACATACCATTGCTGTCCTTGGCAATGGTGTTGACAGAACTTATCCTGCTGAGAATCGACCTCTTTTTGATGAGATACAAGAAAAAGGATTGTTGATCTCAGAATTTCTCATGGGCAGCAAACCTGATGCACAAAATTTTCCGCGGCGGAATCGAATTATATCAGGCCTCAGTATGGGTACCATAGTGATTGAGGCTGCCGAACGCAGCGGTTCCCTGATTACGGCCTATTTTGCCCTGGATCAAAACCGAGAGGTCTTTTCTGTCCCTGGTCCTGTGAACAGCCGCCAGAGTCGGGGGACCAACCTTTTAATCAAACAGGGAGCCAAACTGGTTGAAAATGTGGAGGATGTTCTGGAGGAACTTGGTGAGAAATTTAAAATGGGTAGCTCCCAGGGCCAGCAAGAGCTCCTCATTGCCGCCGATCCTGTGGAAAAGGCATTGCTCGAACATCTATCAGAAACTGAAGAAATTCATATTGATGATTTGTCCATCCTGGCTGGACAGACTACCTTCGCACTTCTGGGTACCTTGCTCCAACTGGAAATGAAGGGGCTTATTCAACAATTACCCGGCAAATATTTTAAACGAAGATTTTGAAATATCTCTTTTTGTTGGAAATAGAGTCACAGTTCTCCCAAAGGGATGTAATTCTAATAGCATTGTTCGACATCAAGATTAAATAATCCTGAAAGGATGAAATAGCAAGGCAAGTGGCCGGTACCTATTCGCAATTATATATTCAAATTGTTTTCGCTGTGAAGGGACGAAAGAATATGCTTCACAAGCCTTGGAGATCTGAATTATTTAAATACATGGATGGGATCATCAATGGCAAAGGTCAAAAAGCATTCATTGTGAACGGTGTTTCCGACCATGTTCACCTATTGATTGGATTAAAACCTTCCATGGCCATATCAGATTTGGTACGGGATGTGAAAAATAACTCAACAAACTTCATCAATAGTCAAAAATATACCAGAGGAAAATTTTCATGGCAAGCCGGATATGGTGCCTTTTCATATGGTAAATCTCAACTTAATAACGTGTATAAATATGTACTCAATCAGGAAAAACATCACTCAAAAAAATCCTTTCGAGAAGAATATCATGAGTTTTTGAGGAAATATGAAATTGAACATGAAGATAAATATTTATTCCAATGGATAGAGGAATGTCACCCCTTCGGGGTTCAATAATGCTCAAAACATGAACAATAATAATTTCACCCCTTCGGGGTTGTGCTATCTTGGAAACAATGATTAGTTAAAGGAAGAGCAATGAGTAAATCTACAATTACAGAGCTAATAAGTTATATAAATCAAAGCGTCACTGCCTACCATGCAGTATTGACAGCTGAGGCAGCCCTCAAATCAAATGGATTTATTCAACTTGATGAGCAAGATGTCTGGGACTTAAAACCCAATCAGAAATACTATGTTATCAGAAGTCAATCCGCCCTGGCAGCATGGCAAATGGGGAGCGGAGACAGGTCAGGTGTACGTCTGGTTGGTGCCCACACCGATTCTCCAGGGCTTCATCTAAAACCTAAAGCTCAATATTCTAAGAGCGGCTATGTTCAGCTTGGGGTTGAGGTCTATGGTGGACCACTTCTGGCAAGTTGGACAGATCGCGATCTTTCTCTGGCTGGTCGAGTTATTCTGAAGCAAGGGGGGAAACTCAAAGTTGTGCCCTTCAAATCCGATAAAGTCTTGCTCAGAATCCCTCAACTGGCAATTCATTTGAATCGAGAAGTGAATGAACTTGGGTTAAAGCTCAACAAGCAAACCCACATGCCACCGATTCTGGCGCTTGAAAGTACAGATGGCAAATCAGTCGATACCGGATTGATCGAAGGTCTTATTGCTGATACCTTGAAAGTTAAAAGTGATGAAATCGCCAGCTGGCAACTGGAATGTTATGACACCCAGACTGCCAATCTTAGTGGTTTAAATGATGAATTCATTGTGAGTGGGAGAATAGACAATCTCACCATGTGCCATGCATCTGTCCAGGCGCTAACTTCAAACGCGTTTATATCTCCGCAAACTGCCATGATTGCCCTGTTTGACAATGAGGAGATAGGCAGCTCAACTGAGAACGGTGCAGCCTCAGGCTTTATCAGGGATATTATCACCCGGGTGGTGAGTCCAAATGAATCAAATCATATGACTCAAAGGGCTCTGGCAAATAGCGCCTGTATCTCAGCGGATGGCGCTCATGCCATTCATCCAAACTATGCCGAGTTTCATGACCCCCAGCATGCAGTGAAAATGAATCAGGGTCCGGTTATTAAGAGGAATGCAAACCACCGCTATGCCACCAGTGCCTTTACCTCAGCCATCTTTGAACAGTTATGTAAAGATGTGGATGTTCCTGTCCAGCATTACGTTCATAAAACCGATTTACCCTGTGGATCTACAATTGGTCCCATCACAGCAACTGGATTGGGTATACCCGTCGTTGATGTTGGTAATGCCATGCTATCCATGCATTCAATTCGAGAAACAGCTGGGGTGAAAGATCATGAAATGATGGTTAAAGTGCTGGAGAGGTTTTTCACCAAGCCAGATTTAATCTCAGTATCATAAACCAGGGATATCAACATTCACTCTGTATTTGATGTAGAATAATAAGATCAAATCAGACTTCCTTCACCCCTGATAATTGATACATTATTCTGCTTTTTTAATGAGTTTTAAACAGCGTCTGATCTTGAAGATGCGTTGTGCTTTCAGGTCCTGCAATGAGAGCGAGCCGAACCCCGTCAGATCCGGAAGGAAGCAGCGGTAAGCATTGTAATCGTGTGTCGGATTCGCCTGAGGCACACGCATCTTTGAGATCAGCTTTTATTCAACCAACTGGAAAGTCCCATATCGTGCCTGAGCAAGAATCTGCATATATCGTTTCCTCGCTAAAATATCGTCCCCAGACATTTGAGGATGTGGTTGGTCAGGATCATGTTTCCAGAACACTGAGAAATGCACTTGTCAGGCATAGACTGGCCAATGGTTATATTTTTACTGGCCCCAGAGGTGTTGGTAAAACAACGTGCGCTCGAATTTTGGCCAAGGCAATCAATTGTGAAAATCCCAACGATGGCAACCCCTGCAATACCTGTAAACACTGTGTAGAAATCACAGGTGGCCGAAGTCTGGACGTCCAGGAAGTTGACGGCGCTTCAACGCGGGGTATTGATGCCATTAGAGAATTGCGAGAGGTTGTAAAATATCCACCTACTAATTCCAATTATCGTGTCTATATCATTGATGAAGTACACATGCTCACAAAAGAAGCCTTTAACGCGCTTCTAAAAACGCTTGAAGAACCACCACCACAAGTTCTTTTCATATTTGCTACTACAGAGCCCCAGAAAGTTCCTATCACCATTCTTTCACGCTGTCAACGCTATGATTTTCGTATGATTTCTACTGAAACCATGGTGGCACGTCTGAAAATGATCAGTGACAAAGAGGGTATTTCAATTACTGAAGAAGGTCTGGCACTTATTTCCCGCAAAGCAGCAGGTAGTTTACGCGATTCGCTGAGTCTGCTGGATCAGGTGTCAGCATTTGCTGAAGATGAGGCTTCAATTGATCTGGTGAGAAGAGTACTGGGTGTGCTGGATGCCACTATATATTTTGAATTAATGCATAATGTGGCCAGTCAGTCTGCTGAAAACCTTGTGAATCAGGCAAATATGCTATTCTCCAGAGGGATAAGTATTTCTGAATTTCTCCATGGGCTCAGTGAGCATGTTAGAAATCTTCTCATTGTTAAAGTAGCTGGAATCACTGATTATCTTGATGTTTCTGATACAGATGCCAAAGCCCTGCAGGAACAGGCAAGCTATCTTGAAGAACGTGATCTCCTGCGCATGCAAAACATTGTGCTTGAGACCATCAGAGAACAACGATTTGTGAGCAATCAACTGGTTTCTGTAGAGCTCATGCTCCTGAAACTTGCCAGAAGTACTCGGGCTCTGGACCTGGATGCAATTCTCTCTGGGAAAAGCACCCCGGCACCTGCCATTCCAAAGGCTGTTCCTTCAAATTTATCTCCTCCCTCTGACAAAGGTGATTTAGCTCCAAAGAAGGCCGCACCGCTACTGAAGCCAACACCCACTCCTGAACCTGAGATCGCACCTGTAACGCCTGACGTGGTTAAACCTGAACCAGTTGTGGAAGCGGTCAGCATAACGGAACAAGTACCTCCGGCAGAACCAGAGAAAGCTGAAGAAATTATACCTGAACCAACTCCTGAGCCAATTCCTGAAGCTGAAGAAATACTGGTATCCGAAAGCAATCCGCCAGAAGCTGATGAACCCAGTGAGATAAAAATTGAAGAACTCCTCCAAAATTGGGAGAAATTTATTGAAAGTCTGGGTAAAATCAGTCAATCGACAAGCGCATTTATGAGTGAGGGGACACCAGCAAGTTTTGAGAAGGGCTGTCTGACCGTCTCATTTGCTCCAGAACAAAAATACCATATTCAGACCTTGAGTAAAAATACTGATGACATTCATAAAATTGCTTCAGAAGTATTCGGAACAAAAATGACTATTCTGCTATTAGAGGAGAATGGTCGTAAACCTAAACAACGCAAAGAAGACGAAATTCTGGCTCATCCAACATCTCAGCATCTCCTGGACATATTTGATGGTGAGATCATTGATGAGTAGGATTTGAACATGTATAGGAGAAAACTCCAATGATGCCAAAAGGCGGAATGGGTAACCTTTTAAAACAAGCCCAGAAGATGCAAAAAGAAATGGAAATCGCTCAGAACGAGCTGGCTGCCATTGAAGTAGAAGGCTCTGCCGGAGGTGGTATGGTCAACGTGAAAGCCAACGCCAAGATGCAGATATTATCCATCAAAATCGAGCCAGATGTTCTGGAAGATGATGTGGATATGGTTGAGGATCTTGTGCTCGCCGCAGTGAACCAAGCTCTGACAAATGCCCAGGATGCAGCCAACTCAAGAATGTCACAGGTTACTGGCGGTATGATGGGTGGAATGGGTGGACTCAATATTCCCGGACTTGGATGAAAATTCTTCCTGATAGTCTGGAGCGCATTACTGAGCAGTTCTCACGATTCCCTGGAATCGGCAAGAAAACTGCGCAAAGAATGGCTTTTCAGCTGATTGAGTGGAACACCGAAGATGTTCACCGCCTAGGTGATGTAATCATCCAGAGTAGTGAAAAATTGCGCCAGTGCTCCATTTGCAATCTGATTACAGAGGCCGATCCATGCCCGGTTTGTCTTGATACGCGGAGGGATGAATCTATACTCTGCGTAGTCGAGGATTCTAAGGATGTGGTTGCCATTGAAGAAACAAGTCGTTTCAGCGGGAAATACCATATTCTGGGGGGTGTCCTTTCACCTCTTGAAGGGATAGGACCAGATCAGTTAAATATTAGGACCCTGCTCACACGCCTGGAAGGTGTCACTGAATTAGTCATAGCAATGAATCCCAGTGTTGAAGGGGAGACAACTTCCTTGTATTTAGCTAGACTATTACAGGAAAAAGATATAAAAGTGACCCGTTTGGCAAGAGGAATTCCCAGCGGGGGTGATCTTGAGTATATTGACGGCATAACTTTAGGGAGAGCTCTGGACGACAGACACGAATTAACATGATACATAATTTGCCAAACATTCTGACTATTTTTCGAATTGTCGTTACACCCCTCATCGTATGGCTGCTCATAGGGTTTGATGGGTTAGCGCTCCACGCCTTGGCTCTGGTATTATTTCTCATCGCCTCACTTACCGACCTTTTTGATGGAATACTGGCCCGTAAACTCCAGGTAGTTACCGAGTTTGGGAAATTTATGGATCCTCTTGCAGACAAAATTTTGGTAAATAGTACCTTCATCACTCTCAATATTTTGGAAGTCATGCCAATCTGGATTACCGCTGTAATCATCCTGAGAGATGGTCTTGTTACACTATTACGATGGGGCATGTTGGCCAATGGGGCTTCGATGAATACCAGCCGTCTGGCCAAATTGAAAACAACCTTTCAATATATTTCCATGTATGTGGGATTAATCTTTATTCTCCTTGGCCATTTTCAAGAACTTGATACAATAGTTGCCTGGGTTGAAGAATGGTTTGTCACAGAGACTATTTTTACACTTACAGGTCTTGTAACTGCCTATACCGGTTTCAATTACTTATGGATAAATCGCGCTTTCATTAAAAATCTCTTTACGGAAAGCGAATGATTCGAGTTTTACGCGGCTTTACCTCAGTTGGATATGTAGGTCTTATACCAGGCGCTCCGGGTACATATGGGTCACTGGTAACCCTTCCCATTGCCTATTTCTGGAGCATACTGGTTACAAATAATCCGTTTATAACATTTGGGCTTATCGCCGTTATAACTTTGTTGGGTGTCATTGCCTCAAACAAGGTGGGTGCATTTCTGGGTGTTGAAGATCCAGGAGAAATTGTTATTGATGAATTGGTCGGACAATGGATAGCTGTGCTTGCCATCCCGGCACATTGGGGTTTCTGGTTGGCTGCATTCATTCTTTTTAGAGTTTTTGATATCTGGAAACCCTGGCTCATTGATAAATCTCAGCAGTTACCTCGTGGTATTGGTGTCATGATGGATGATGTTTTAGCTGGATTGCTGACCCTGGCCATTATTCAAGGGGCAGCTGCACTTTTATGAAGCATTTAAAGGCTATTACAATTTCTGTTGGCGATGAATTATTGTCCGGGAAAACCCTGGATTCCAATAATGCCTTCATTTCAAGAGAATTGGATCTGATTGGGATTCCGGTCATCAAGAAAATGATCATTGGGGATGTAGCCCAAGACATCATGGATTCACTGGACTGGGCCTTTTCTCAAGCAGATGTGGTAACCCTGACCGGTGGTCTGGGACCAACCCATGATGATATCACCAAATCGGTTCTATGTGACTATTTCCATGTGGGATTGAAGCTATATCCAGATTTATTGGAGAATCTAAAAGACCGCTTCGCCCGTAGAGGATTCAAGTTTTCAGAGTCGAATGCCTCACAGGCCGAATATCCTGAAAATGCAGCACTGCTGGAGAACCCCTTTGGGACTGCCCAGGGCATGCACATCCAGCATGAGGGGAAGCATTTGTTTGTGATGGCAGGTGTACCCAGGGAAATGGAGGTTGTAACTTCAGGCCAGATCATTCCCATTCTCTCAAAATTAACTCAGAAGTCCATTTCCAAAGTCGATATCCACTCAATTGGGGTACCCGAATCTACGCTTTATGAGTTGAGCAAGCCTGTCCTGGATGATTATTCCGATCTTAAAATTGCGTATTTACCCAAAGAGGGCATGGTTACTATACGGGTTTCTTTCCCTTCGAAATCATCTGCTGCTGACCAGAAGCTCGTTGATGAGATTTACAGCAAACTTCGTAGCCTGAAGCCCAAAAATATTTATGGACGAGATGAA
Source organism: Candidatus Neomarinimicrobiota bacterium (assembly GCA_016784545.1). Taxonomy (NCBI): domain Bacteria; kingdom Pseudomonadati; phylum Fidelibacterota; species Fidelibacterota bacterium. Next base: position 20,556 of record JADHUM010000031.1, on the reverse strand, counting down.
GAATTGCTTCCCATTCTCATCGGCAAGCTCCTCAAGGAGCAAAAAGCCACTGTAGCAACAGCTGAGTCATGTACAGGTGGACTGGTTGCCAGCCTCATTACCGATGTCAGTGGCAGTAGTGAGTATTTTCAAACAGGATTTGTGACTTATGCCAATGAGACAAAAATGTCCATGCTGGGAGTATTAGAAGAGACGCTTGTTCAGCATGGTGCTGTTAGCGAGGCAACTGTCTCTGAGATGCTTGATGGGACCTTGAAAAAAAGTGGCGCTGATTACGCAATTGCCATATCGGGCGTGGCTGGACCCACAGGGGGAACAGAAGAAAAACCAGTTGGAACCGTATATATTGGCGTTGCTGATAGGGGACATCAAAACATTAAACGCTTCCAATTTGGGAAGAATCGTATCCTGAATAAAGAAATGAGCGCCTTTTCATCCCTTAATCTATTGCGACTTCTGATCGAGGAAGCAAATTCATGAGCGAAATAAGAACTTTTCTCGCTTTCCCCATTCCCAAAGAAATCAAGGGATACTTTAAAAATATGCTTGAACCCATTATTAATAAAGAGGATAAAATTAATTGGGTCAAACGGGAAAATATTCATATCACACTTAATTATCTTGGCGAAACTGACTCAGAAAAAATTGAAGAGCATGCCAGACACATTGAGTCTGTGGTGCAAGCGTTTCCTGCTTTTAAACTGGGGACCACAGATACAGGGATATATCCCCATGCTAATGAACCAAGGGTGTTATGGGTTGGTTCAGCACCTTATGATATCACACTAAGTTCATTTAAACAAAAACTGGATATAGAATTAACCCGATTGGGTTATAGACTTGATAAACGTCAATTTCAACCACATATTACGCTCGCTCGCGTCAAAACAATCTCACGCAAAAGCTCCTTTATCCATAAATTTCTGACTACTGAAGTTCGTGAATTTAATTTTGAAGTTGATACAGTGTTATGGATGAAGAGTACATTGACGCCGACAGGTGCAGAGTATGAAGAATTGAAATCATTTAAATTTAATAGTGGAGGTCAGTAATGAGTGCTGCTCAGGGAAAATCAAAAGACAAAGATAAAGCGATAGAACTAGCTGTTTCCCAGATTGAACGACAATTTGGTGCAGGGGCAGTCATGAGGATGGGTGAAGACCAGATGAACCTGGCGGTAGAAGCCATCTCCACTGGAGCGCTTTCATTGGATGCAGCTCTTGGAGTTGGTGGTGTACCTCGTGGAAGAATCATTGAAATCTATGGACCGGAATCATCAGGAAAAACTACCCTGGCTCTTCACATTGTAGCCAATGCTCAGAAAAGCGGAGGCTATGCTGCCTTTGTTGATGCTGAGCATGCGCTTGATCCCAAATATGCCAGCCAACTCGGTGTTGATGTCAAGAATTTACTAATTTCACAGCCCGATTCAGGTGAACAGGCATTGGAAATTACTGAAACACTGGTTCGGAGTAATGCGCTGGATGTGATAGTTATTGATTCAGTCGCTGCCCTGGTTCCACGTGCTGAACTGGAAGGGGAAATGGGAGACAGCCACATGGGTCTCCATGCTCGTCTCATGTCTCAGGCACTGAGGAAATTGACAGGAGCAGTCTCAAAGTCTAACACTTCAGTTATTTTTATCAATCAAATCCGTGAGAAAATTGGCGTTATGTTTGGAAGTCCCGAAACGACTACAGGTGGAAGAGCACTAAAATTTTACGCTTCAGTTAGAATGGATATCCGGAGAATAGGATCCTTGAAAGATGGCCAGGACAATATTGGTAATCGCGTTCGCGTGAAGGTTGTTAAGAATAAGATGGCACCTCCGTTCCGTGAAACTGAATTGGATATCATGTTTGGGCATGGATTTTCGTTTGAAGGTGACATCCTAGATCTTGCTTTACAGGCCAATCTGGTTCAAAAGAGTGGTTCGTGGTTTAGCTATGGTGAAGATCGTCTGGGGCAGGGGAAAGAGAATGTTAAAAATTTCTTTATCGAAAACCCGGATCTTATGGCAAAACTCGTTGGTGAAGTTCGCCTATTCCTGGGCATGGAACCAGTAGAGAAAAAATCAGAATAATCCCATGTAACTAAGCAATTAATCAATGGGCTACCATAAGTTATGGGAGCCCATTTTTGTTTAACTGCAAAATACACAGAACTCGCAGAGATTATTTATAATGTTATTCACCTATAAATTTGGGTGTTGAAATAAAGTGGCTAAGCGCTCTTTGCGATTTTCGCGGTTCAAATATTTTAATTAACCGCAGAACACGCAGAGTCCGCAAAGATTATTTATGATGAATGAATTATCCGAGAATCAACTCTCAGAGAAGATTATTGGTGCTGCGATTGAGGTTCACAAAGAACTTGGACCCGGGTTGCTTGAATCAGCATATGAAGCTGCACTATTCTTTGAATTGAACTCAATGAATTTGGATATTGAAATAAAACGCCTTCGCGTTCTTTGCGACTTTTGCGGTTAACATTTATTCTTATATCAGTACTATGCCCAAAATCACCAAAATCACACAACAGAAGAAACTCAGCGAGAGATTTAATCTTTTTGTAGATGGAAAATTTGAACTTGGTGTTGATGGCTCGCTCATCGTCAAATATGATATCAAAGTTGGGGATGAGTATACGGATGAACTCAAGCATGATCTTGAAAATGATGATCGCATTGAAATCGCCTATATCGGCTTAATCAACTTTATCGCCTTTCGAGAAAGATGTGAGCAAGAAGTCAAAGATTGGTTATACAAAAAAAAGTATCATGATTTGGCAGATGAATTGATTAACCGCCTTACTGAACGTAACTATTTGAATAACGAGAGATTTGCCCGATTATTCATTAAAGATCGCGTGAAGATCCAGGGCTGGGGTCCTATAAGACTGAGACACGAGTTAAATGCAAAGCGAATATCCAAACAAATTATTGAATCTGAACTTGAAGCCATCCAGGAGGATTTTGATTTCAACCAAATGGCCCAGGATCTGGCTGAAAGAAAATTAAAGAATATTGAACAACCAACTTACAAAGATAAAAAACGACTATGGAGTCTACTCCAACGCCACGGTTTCGAAGGCCCATCCATCTCTTTTGCACTCCAGGGCATTACTTTTGTCAGTGATGACAAACCCACCTGATCTCCTGATCACCTAACTCATATTACTATTTGGTGAATTGACATTCACCTCCTATGTTTGGGCAACCCCAAACACGTAGGAAAAATGTACAAAAGTATCATGAACTTTGTGATGCCTCGTCCCATGATATTGGTATCACTTCTATTTATTCTGGGTATTGTGATTCAACGGAATCTCAATCTCTCCCTTTGGATTCTCGCTTTATTGACGGGTATCGCCATTGTGGTGGCATTACTTAACAGACGGTCTGGAATATTACTCCTATTACTCATTCTTTCCGGGTGCCTTCGAGTTGCATTTGATGAGATCATTCCAGTGACCCACCTCTCACGATTTATATCAAATGTAGATTCAGTCTATGAGGTGAGGGCGATTGTCCTTACTGTGGGCCAAACACGAAAAGGCACTCCGAAGTTCCTGATGCAACCTGAGACCATCGGTCTGCAAGCCATCTCTAGTGGACAAGTATTGCTGTACTCCAAGGATATTGAGCAGGATGTTTGTCCTGGTGATACATTATGTGGACGGTTGCTTCTTAACAGGCCACGTGATAAAAGCAATCCCCATGAATTCGATTACCGTGCATATTTGGAAGGAAGGAATATTTATTTTGAAGCTTTCCTGGAGGACGCGGGGGATGTGATTGTTTATCCCAGGGATTCAGGTTCAATATCCCTTTTAATGGGGGATATGCAGGACCTGATATCCAGTCACTTCCACAAATATTTAACACCTCGATCAGCTGGGATTCTATCTGCCTTAATTCTTGGTGAAAAGAGTGAGATTGAAGAAACAACCAGAAATGATTTTGCCAATACTGGTGTCATTCATGTCCTGGCAGTTAGTGGGCTTCATGTAGGGTATGTTTCGCTAATCCTGATTACCATATTTGGTCTTCTTCGATTACCACATCAGATACAGATGGGTAGCGTTATAGCAGGATTGATATTTTATGTGGGACTCACAGGGGCAGCACCCTCTGTCATGCGAGCATCTATCATGGCTTCGCTGATGATTATTGGTGGTCTATTTGAGCGAAAATCGGACATCCTCAACCTGTTGGCTTCTGCAGCCTTCATCATATTGCTTATTTCTCCAGCACAATTGAGTAACATCGGATTCCAGCTTTCGTTTTTGGCAGTTTTAAGTATTGTAACACTGTTCCCCATCTTTAAAAAGTTGGTGAGTGGTCTTCCAATATCGGAAACAAGTGGAGTTGGCAAGTTGCTATATCCAATCCTTGATCTCTTCCTGGTCTCACTTGCAGCTCAACTGGGGACCCTGGCTATCACGATCTTTTATTTTCATATGATTCCAATTATTAGCATGGTTGCCAATCTTGTGGTGGTACCACTTATTGGAGTGATCGTGGCTACTGGTATGAGCTTTCTTATCCTGGGTTCCATATTCCCCTTATTGGCTCAACTTTGGGCTGCCACCATCGAAGGTGCTATCGACTTCATGCTCTGGTTTGTTCAAATCTGCGCCCAGGTTGATTGGGCCTATATAAACGTGCGGTCAATTCATCATTTTGAATTAATTCTGCTATTGGTGGGTACCTTTTCCATAGCGATTATACAGTACCGCAAAGTCATTAAGCTCTGGGTCATCCTGGTGTTGTGTTGGATAGCCATTCAAACATGGCAATCTTTGCTCACATCCCAACACCTCGAACTTGTCGTATTGGATGTGGGGCAGGGTGATGCCATCCTTATTCATGCACCCAATGGGAATACAATACTCATCGATGCTGGTTTAAGATTTGGAGGCAAGGATATGGGGGAGGATGTCATTCTACCCTATTTGAAATTTCGCAATTGGCCAAAAATCGATATCCTTGTACTAACCCATCCCCATAATGATCATATAGGTGGGGCACAATATCTTATAGAAAATATTGAGGTAGGGAAGGTGTTAATGCCAGACATCCAATACGATTCATATGGCTACAATATGTTGTGCGATATCATTGCCTCAAAAAACATTCCTGCCTCACCAGTATTTACAGGCTACATAGATTCAACCTTAAAGCCAATATACTTCAGGGTCACAGGACCAAAGTGGTATGATCATTCCTCCCGTCCATCAAACATCAACAATACCTCAATCGTTATGCAATTATTTTACGGTGAATCAAGCGTATTGCTCACGGGAGACGGAGAAGAAACCATTGAGCACGACCAGCTTCCCCTGGGTGGACTGTTAAAGAGTGATATGATCAAGGCACCCCATCATGGTTCAAAAACAAGTTCAAGTCAGGAATATATCAATCTCGTGCAACCGCAGGTTTGCTTGATTAGTCTGGGGATGAAAAATAAATTCAGACATCCATCTAAAGTGACATTGGAAAGATACATGAAGCTGGGGACTGAAATTCACAGAACAGACCTGGAAGGCGCTCAAATTTATCGGAGTGATGGAACAATCTGGTATCGAGATGAATGGAAAAATAATTATTAATTGATAAACGGTTTCGATATGAGGGGTATTGTACGATATTGAAAGCCAACGAATTCACTAAATGGAGCAATAGATGTCTACCCCAATTCTCATTAAAAATGCCAGATGTGTGTCATCAAGCGGTATCGTTCAACAGGATGTTCTTATCAGGGATGGAAAAATTGCTCAGCTGGGTCAGGTGAAGGAATCAGCAGCGGAGAAGGTGATTGATGGCACCCATCTCTATCTCTTGCCAGGAGCCCTTGATCCACAGGTTCATTTTCGCGATCCCGGTCTTACCCAGAAAGAAGACTTGAGAACAGGTTCCATGGCCGCTGCTTCAGGCGGAGTCACAAGTTTCTTTGACATGCCCAATACCAAACCATCTACGATAACCATTGAAGGAATGGCAGAAAGGAAAAGAATCGCTGCTGAAAAATGTGTGGTGAACTACAATTTTTTCATTGGCGCAACCAATACCAACCTTGATGTCCTTAATGAGGTTGAGAATGTGCCTGGAATTAAAATATTTATGGGTTCCTCCACCGGCGATTTGCTGGTCAGTGATACCAGGGATCTGGACAATATTTTCGGGAATGGTTCACGCCTCATAGCCGTCCATGCTGAGGATGATGAAATCATAAACGCAGCCCAGGAGATTTATAAGAATTCAACAGATTTTAACCACCACCAATTTGTCAGACCAGCCGACGCAGCTCTAAAAGCAACAACACTGGCTGTTGAACTGTCCATTAAGTATCAGCGTCGTCTTCACATTTTGCATATGACTACCCTGGATGAGGTGAGATACCTGGAAATACAGAAATCGAAAGCACCAATCTCTGCTGAAGTGTGTCCCCAGCATTTTCTTTTAAGTGCACCGCATGTGTATCAGAAATTAGGTGCTTATGCTCAAATGAATCCTCCCATAAGGGATATTCGACATGCTGAATCACTCTGGGAAGGCCTGGTGAATGGGGTTATAGACTGTATCGCTACTGATCATGCACCACACACCCACGAAGAGAAGGCCAAGCCCTTTGGTTCAGCCCCTTCAGGTATGCCTGGAGTGGAAACCTCATTACCGTTGCTACTTGATCGGGCCAATCGTGGATTATGCAAAGTGGAAGACGTGGTGAAGTGGATGTGCGAGAAACCAGTAGAATTGTACAGGGTCAAGAACAAGGGTCACATCAGAGAAGGGTATGATGCCGATCTTGTTCTGGTGGATATGGGAAAAAAGCGCTCCATTGAGAATGGGAAGCTCTGGACTAAGGTAAACTGGAGCCCCTATGATGGTTGGACCACCCAGGGATGGCCTGTGACAACCATAGTAAATGGGAATATTGTTTTTCAGGATGGTGGAATTGATGAAAGTGTCAAAGGCCGGGAAGTAATGATTGACGGCTAGCTTTTAAGAAGGTGACTTTTTAAAAATGTAAATAATGCCTTTGCAATGAGGGCATGCCCCTCACGCTGGGGATGTATGTGATCATCTGCCCATTTTGAGGCTGGCTTCAACTTCACAGCGCTGTCAAAAACTGATTGAACATCAAGTACGGGAATAGCAAATTTATTCCCCAAAGCTTTAGCCTCGCCACAATACTCGTTCATTACTCGGTAAAATGCCTCAGATTTCGAATCCGAAATCAGGAAGGGTGTTAGTAAGAATAATTGAGTCTTGGGTAGACCAGCTCGTATCTCGCGTACTAGTTTCTCTAACCCTGAGCTATATCTCTGAACTGAATATTCGTGGTTGCCTGAGATGAATTGGTTGTAGGCGTCATTTATCCCAATCTTTATTACCACGGCGTCGGGTTGATGATCAATGACATCCATCTGGTAGCGGTTGAGTAAGTCTCCAACCATGTGTCCATTTACACCCGAGTTGACAAACTGAATATTTTCAAGCTGCTTATCCGAATCAAACATATCCTTCAAAATGGATACATACCCATCCCCAAGAGGAGTATGGGCATTTCGGTTTGCTGCGGTGATACTATCCCCGAAAAAGACGATTTTGGAGATCATACTATTGCCTAGAAATGACTTGATATGTCCCTGAGATCCTTTTTGTCAATATCTGGTACCTCAGCATCCTTTGCAGGGTGCCCGACAACGAGGAGGAGAAAAGGTTTTTCACCCTCAGGTCGGTTCAATATTTTTGTCAGGAAATTCATGGGACTGGGGGTATGGGTAAGTGCTACAAGTCCCACATTATGGAGTGCGGCGATCAGCATTCCCGTAGCGATACCCACTGATTCTTTGGCATAATAGTGTTTATTTTTACTACCGCTTGCATCAATGGTATACTTTTGTTCAAAGACTGCAATAAGTACAGGAGCTTTCTCCAGGAAGGGCTTTTCGGCATTCGTTCCCAAAGGCTCTAGCGCTTCCAACCAGGCATCGCCAGCACGTCCTGCATAAAAATCTCTTTCTTCAGCTTCAGCAGCCTTGCGGATTTGTGTTTTGATGGATGCATCCCGAATGACAACAAAATGCCAGGGCTGCTGATTGGCACCACTTGGTGCAGTGGCTGCGGTCATGAGACAGTTATCGATAATCTCTTGTGGGACTTCCTTGTCTGAGAAATCACGTATGGTTCTTCGGGATTTCATGAATTCATAAAACTCAGCTGATTGTCGTAGCATTACAGCGTCTGAGAGATCAATGGGTCTATTAAATGGAATAAACTTGTTTGTCATAAGCATCCTGATCCTGTGATTCAAGTGTTCGAATAAGGTAATCGGATGCATCGGTACGTCCATACTAATTGGGGATTGATGTTTAATAGTTGTTGATGAATGTGGTTACGAGCTAGCATAAATATATAATTGATTGGATAATACCCATCATCGCTTCATTTTATTCAGCGGAGTTTATCCCGAGCAGGTCTAGGGGACGTGGTCGACATCTCTCCGTTGGAGCGAAGTCAGAGTCTTTTTTTAGCAAATGCACGTCCAGATGGGGTCTTTAGATATTTCTCAAATGCAATGGCTTGCTCCTTGAACTGAAAAGCGAGATAAGTTTTAATCATCCAAGGTTTGTACCTTGATGAATATTCATTAACATGACGATTGTGTTCAGATAACCTTCTCTTTAAATCCTGAGTCAGTCCTGTGTAGAATCGATCAGGATGCGAAATAGATTGAATTATGTAAACATAATGCATGTTCACTCCAGGTGCCTGCTACGACGTAGCTCAAATATATAATTGATTGGTTAATACCCGTCTTCGCTTCATGTTATTCAGCGGAGTTTATCCCGAGCAGGTCGAGGGGACGCGGTCGACTTCTCTCCGTTGGAGCGAAGTCGAGTACCAGGGGGGGGAGTCGAACCCCCACAGTGTTGCCACCGGTGGATTTTGAGTCCACTGCGTCTACCAATTCCGCCACCCTGGCTCTTTCTAAAAGCGCGCGCCATGATACATTCTGTGAAGGTATGTGTCAATAAAATGCTGTGCTTTTAAAAGAAAATGTTTATCATTAACGAAACTTAAAAATAATCCCAAGAAGGAGGAGCTGTCGTGGAATTCAAAACGATTGCAGAAATGTTTCTTAACGTCACAAAAACCCATGCTGACGCTGAACTATTTACAGAGAAGGTGAATGGCGAATGGATGGGCGATAAAGGTAAAGATATATTTGAAATGGTTAAGAATGCGTCCTACGGCATGGCCTCTATCGGGATCCAGCCAAAGGATAATGTAGCAATTCTATCCACGAACTGCAGACGGTGGGCATATTCAGATTATGCCATTGCCACCAGGGGTGCGACATCAGTTACCGTTTATCCTACCCTGATCGCGAGCCAAATTCAGTACATTGTCGCCCACTCCGATTCAAAACTCATCTTTGCTCAGGATGCCAGCCAGATGGAAAAGGTTCTCAAGATCAAAGCAGATTGTCCTGAATTAAAGTCTGTGGTCTATTTTGATGAATCACTCTCCTATGACGATGCCGATGTCATTTCCTTTAACGAACTAATGGAAAAGGGCAAGGCATTCGCTTCATCTGAGAACGCTTATGACTTTGAGGCTCATGCACGTAGTGTAAAGCCAGATGATATTTTGACTCTCATTTATACCAGTGGTACCACTGGAAATCCCAAGGGTGTGATGTTAAAGCACAGCAATCTTGTGAGTAATATCCTGTCTTGTAATGCACGACTTGGTATAAGTGATAAGGATAAATTTCTATCCTTTCTACCTCTAAGTCATAGTTTTGAAAGATTGGGAGACTATGTAGGTACTCACGTTGGTGCGAATATCACATATGCAGAATCCATGGAGCAGGTTATTGCCAACTTGTCAGAGGTTAACCCCACTGTGGCTATGTCAGTACCCAGGCTTTATGAAAAGATGTATGCTGGCGTTCAAGCCAAGTTTGCAGGTGGCTCATTTATCAAACGCAAAATAGCTGGCTGGGCTGTTAAGACTGGTTTTGAGTATGTTGAAGCTCGTAACGCCGGAACTATTTCACCCAAACTGGCAAAAAAGAAAAAACGAGCCGATAAACTTGTGTTCAGTAAGGTTCAAGCGCTTCTGGGAACACAGTTTAAATTGTTTGCCAGCGGTGGCGCTCCATTGGGAGCCGATATTGGTAGATTCTTTGATGCTGCAGGTATTACCATACTTGAAGGCTATGGCCTCTCCGAAACATCACCAGTTATTACATTGAATCCACCTCATGATTTCCGTTTTGGCACGGTTGGTCCAACCATTGATGGTGTTGAGGTCAAGATTGCTGATGACGGTGAGATCCTCTCACGTGGTCCACATATCATGACGGGATACTACAAAGATGAAGCAGGAACCAGAGAAGCGATCAATGAAGAAGGATGGTTCCATACCGGTGATATTGGCATAATTGAGGATGGATATCTCAAAATTACGGATCGCAAGAAGAACATCATTGTGACGGCTGGAGGTAAGAATATTGCTCCTGCTCCCATTGAGGGAGCTATCTGTATGAGCAAATTCTTTGAACAGGCTCTGGTTCACGGAGACCGCAGAAAATTCGTTTCTGCTATTCTGGTCCCGAATTACACCGAGGTAGGTGAGTGGGCTGCTGATAATGAGATCACAGATGTGACTCCGGAGGCACTCAGCGAAAATCCAAAAGTGTACGATATGCTCATGGGAGTGGTAGAAGGCGTGATGGAAAACTTCAGCAGTTATGAAGCCGTTAAGAAAATCATCCTGGTACCCCAGGAATTCAGTGTTGAAGACGGCACGCTAACTCCTACCCTGAAAATCAAGAAACGGGTTGTTGAAGAACGCTATAAAGCAAAGCTCGACGCCCTCTACGAATAGAACAGAAAATGCTATAAAAGAGAAAGAGCTCCTGGTCCTGATCAGGGGCTCTTTATATTAGAACAGGATTCATTTCCATGAATATTGCAGTAATAGGATCTGGAAGCTGGGGCATGACCCTGGCAATACATTTGCTCAAAAATGGGCACCATGCTGACGTTTGGTTTTACCTGGAAAAGGATTTCAATCAAGCTCAGGAGACCCGAGAACTTCCAGATTATCTACCGGGCATCACGTTGCCAGCCGAATTGGGTTTCACCATGGATATGGAAGCATGTATCCGCAATAAAGAGATTATTCTGGTGGCCATTCCTTCACATACTGTTGGTCTAACACTTTCAACAATTTCTCATTCAATAGCTGCAGATTCTATCATCGTAAATGTGGCCAAGGGGATTGAAAATGATACCCTGAGGACCATGAGTCAGGTTATTTCACATGCGCTTCCAAACCACCCCATAGGCAATATTTCCAGTTTGTATGGTCCTACACACGCTGAAGAAGTCGTTCAGGAAATGCCATCAACCATTGTGGCGGCTTGTTCAGATGAAACCTCAGGGAAGATCGTTCAGAAAGCTTTTATGTCGGATACACTCCGGGTATACACCAATGTGGATATTCTTGGAGTGGAGTACGGTGGATCATTGAAGAATGTCATAGCCATTGCTGCTGGAATCCTGGCTGGGATGGGATATGGAGACAATACATTGGCAGCCTTGCTTACCAGAGGTCTTTTTGAAATGACTCGTCTTGGTGTGTTCCTTGGAGCAAAGGAACAGACATTCGCTGGACTGAGTGGCATGGGTGATCTTATTGTAACCTGTCTCAGTACACATAGTCGGAATAGACATGTAGGGTTTGAGTTGGGAAAAGGTCGAAAACTGAAAGACATCCTTGAAGAAATGAAGATGGTCGCTGAAGGTATTAATACGGCAAGATCTGTGCATCAACTTATTGCAAAAACAGGTGTTGAGATGCCTATCTCAGAGCAAATATTTCAAGTCTTGTTTGAAGAAAAAGATCCGCGTATTGCAGTTGAAGAATTGATGGGAAGAGCCCCCAGACGGGAGAGGCATTCAATAAACTAGCGTGGATATCGGGATTGGATACACGATTGCTCCAATTGTAATTTAAATATCCTCTGCCAGGTCTTCTTGAGGGGGATATCGTGGGGATAATCCACATTAGAGTTTTCATAAATATCCCAATTTATGTCATCATTACTAAAGCTTGGTTTTTATTGATCTGATTGCTGAATCGTTTGTATCTGGTAGGTTAACGAATATATTCAATGTTTCGGATTCGAAGGTAATTCGATGAAGCGAAAATTAAGATATTTTTAGAGGTATTTTTACATAAATGAGTCGTGATAGAACTGGGGTGCGGAGAAACTGGGAAGCCTTAAGGACTTTACTGGTTGATAATGATACATTTGTGTTCTCCACGCACGTTCAACCAGATGCAGATGGAGTAGGGTCGGAGTTAGCTTTAGCCAGGTATTTGACATCCATTGGCAAGACAGTCCATATCCTGAATCCATCACCGCTTCGGGTCAACCTCGAATTTCTACCTGATCTCGATGAGATTCACGTTTACAATAGCACAAAGCATGCAAAACTTATTGCAGATTCAGACATATTCATCGCCTTTGATATCGGCCATTATGATCGTTTGATGGACATAAGCAAAGACCTTCAATCTATGGACATTACCAAAGTAAGTATTGATCACCATCCCGGTGACAAATCTCAGTTTGATATGGTGTGTGATTTTCCCACAGCAAGTTCAACTGGAGTGCTTATCTATGATCTCATTAATTCCATGGATGAAGCGGCAAATTCCCGTACTGAGATTGCCATTCCCATCTATTCCGCTATGATGAGTGATACTGGAAACTTCAGATTCAATAATACAGATCCTGAAACCCTGATGGCAGCAGCCAATTTGGTGTCAATCGGTGTAAAACCTTATGAGCTGTATGTTTATCTCTATGAAGACCTGAATACCCCGGGAAGACTTCAGGTGATTCAGAAACTTCTCAGTGAGCTGAAATACGATTGCGACGGAAGATTAGCCTGGTCAGTCATTAATTTTGAGGATATTCGTCCCCTGGGTGCTGTCCCTGACGATATGAACTCTCTCTCAGATTTTATCAGATCAATCAGGGGCGTTGAAGTTGGAATTTCAATTACTCAGATGGCAGGTCAAAAGGTTGATGTGAGCTTTAGGTCAAAGGGAAAGATTCCCATTAATACCGTTGCCCAATCATTTGGTGGCGGTGGTCATGCCTTTGCAGCCGGTTGCCATGTTGATGGAACCCTCGAGGAAGCTGCTGCCTCAATAGTTCAGAGATCAATTGAAGCCATAAAAACCTGGGATGGGAATGCCTGACCCTCTAAAAATAATTGTAGCCAAAGATGCTGGATTTTGCTTCGGAGTAAGAGACGCCATCGAAAAGGCCCGAGAAGTGGCCAGAGAACATGGTAAAGTTTATATGCTGGGGGATATTGTTCACAATGAGCGTGTTGTGAAGGATCTGGCTAAGGAAAATGTCAGAGTTGTTGATTCTCTTGACCAGGTAAAAGATGCTCCAGTTCTTTTTCGAGCACATGGAACCATTCCTGATATATGGGCTGAAGCTGGAAAAAAAGATTTGACAATAGTCGATGCCACCTGCCCTTTGGTTCATGAAATACATGGTGAAATAAAAAAGCTTCATCAAGAAGGCCGAAAATTGATCATTATTGGTGATCATGGTCACGATGAAGTTGTGGCCATTCAAGCACAGGTGCCGCAAGCCACAGTCATCTCGTCCATTGGAGAAGCTGAAGACCTGCCCCACATGAAAAGGGCAGGAGTCGTTTCTCAATCGACTCAAATGATTGAAAATGTACAGGAGATTATCGGTATCCTTTCCATGAAGATATTTGATTTGAGATTTGTGAATACCGTTTGTTTCCCGACCAGAAGAAACCAGGGCCAAATCAAGGAAATCGCTCCCGTTGTTGATGTGATGGTTATTGTGGGATCTTTCACCAGTGCCAATACCAAGAGATTGCACGAAGTTTCTCTATCCTTGAATCCACGCTCATATATGGTTGAAAACGCTTTTGATATTCAGGAGAGCTGGTTTGACATGGCCGAATCAGTGGGTATATCCGCTGGGGCTTCCTCACCAGATGATCTTATCGAGGAAGTCGTTGAACATTTGAATAACTTACACGTGAAATCACGTGTATAAATATTGACAATCAAAGTTTCTGGAGAGAATGAAAATGACAAATGAGCTGTTCGAAGTAAAAACAGGATTGGCTGAGATGCTCAAGGGTGGTGTGATAATGGATGTCACCACACCTGAACAAGCAAAAATTGCTGAACAGGCTGGTGCAGTAGCAGTTATGGCACTGGAACGAATCCCAGCAGATATTCGCAGGGATGGTGGCATTGCCAGAGCTTCCGATCCAAAAATGATTAAAGAGATACAGAAGGCTGTTTCAATCCCTGTCATGGCCAAATGTCGTATCGGTCATTTTGCTGAGGCTCAAATCCTGGAAGCTTTAGAAATAGATTACATCGATGAGAGTGAAGTATTGACACCTGCGGATGAAGCCAATCACATCTGGAAGCACGATTTTAAGACCCCCTTTGTCTGTGGAGCCACCAATCTGGCAGAAGCACTACGTCGTATTGGTGAGGGTGCAGCCCTGATTAGAACCAAGGGTGAGCCAGGTACTGGGAATATTGTTGAAGCAGTGCGTCATATGCGCACCATCACCACAGAAATGGCAAAATTGAGTACTTTAAGAACTGATGAGCTCATGGCCGCCGCAAAAAACATGGGAGCTCCATTCCATCTGGTCGCTCAGGTTGCAGAAACGGGTAAACTTCCTGTACCAAATTTCTCAGCCGGTGGTATTGCCACACCTGCCGACGCTTCGCTTATGATGCAACTAGGGGCAGAGACAATTTTTGTAGGATCAGGAATATTTAAATCTGAGGACTCTGAGGCCATGGCCAGGGCTATCGTTCAGGCAGCAACATTTTTTGATAAGCCTGACAAGCTGGCTGAGATTTCCACAGGCCTGGGAAAAGCTATGCGAGGTCTTGATATGGTTGAAATCAAACCAGAAGACAGAATGCAAGACAGAGGTTGGTAGGGAGAAATTTTGACAGTTCCACCAGAATATGATGATTTAACAATAGGTGTAGTGGCTTTACAGGGCAGCTTCGCTAAACATGCTTTCAGTATGGGCAAGCTTGGTATTAAGAGTCGAGCAGTTCGTGAGCCTGAAGACTTGAAGCTTATCGATGCGCTCATTCTACCAGGCGGTGAATCCACCACCATGTCACTGCTTCTAGAAGAAGAGGGGTTGTGGGAGCCCATGAATGAAGCGTTGGAGACAATGCCTGTATTTGGGACTTGTGCCGGAGCCATACTTCTGGGGCAACAGATTGACGATGAACGGGTTCGCTGTTTTAATAAAATTGATTATAAAGCTGAACGAAACGCGTATGGCCGTCAAATTGAGTCCTTCAAAACATCCCTTGTTATCCCCACGATTTTAGATCATGATTTTCATGCGATTTTCATCCGTGCCCCTAAATTTCGAGAAATAAAACCACACGTCATGTCCCTGGCAGTATTTGGTGTAGATCCAGTTCTCATGAGACAGGACAATGTATTGGTGGCCTCCTTTCATCCTGAGCTGACTGAAGATCCAGGCATTCATAAATATTTTGTGGATGAAATCGTTTTAAAGTCGAGGTAGTCTATCCATGTCGGATAAATATAAATTATTACAAACCATAAATTCTCCTGCGGATATGAAATCATTGTCCATGGAGAGCTTGCTCCAACTGTGCCAGGAAGTGCGAGACTATACTATTGAGGTTGTTTCTGAAACTGGTGGACACCTGGCACCCACACTGGGAGTCGTTGAGCTTTCAGTCGCCCTTCATAAAGTATTTGATTCACCCAACGATAAGATCATCTGGGATGTAGGTCATCAAGCCTACGCTCATAAAATCCTCACAGGTCGTCGGGATGCACTGAAAACCATTCGTCAATATGGTGGTATCAGCGGCTTTTGCAAGCCCATGGAAAGCGAACACGATATTTATGGCGCAGGTCATGCATCAACTTCCATTTCTGCAGGCGTTGGTTTCGCCATAGCGCGAGATCTGAAGGGAGAGAAGCATCAGGTCATCTCTATTATTGGTGACGGAGCATTGACTGGTGGACTGTCGTTTGAAGGTTTAAACAATCTGGGGCATCTCAGAACCCGGATGATGATCATTCTTAACGACAATGAGATGTCCATTTCACCTAACGTAGGTGCCATGTCTAAATATCTCTCAAAAATTACTACCAATCCGCTTTATAATCGTGTCAGGGATGAGCTCTGGAATGTCACCGGCAAGCTGCCTATCGGTAAGAATACTGTGCGAACAGGTATGAAGAAAATCGAGGAAAGTCTCAAGAATCTTTTGGTACCTGGTGTCATTTTCGATGAGATGGGGATTCGATATTTCGGACCCATAGACGGCAACGATTTACCCCTTTTGATTTCCACTCTTGAAAATATCAAAGATATCAATACTCCGATTATGCTTCATATCATAACTAAAAAGGGGTATGGATTTGCTCTGGCAGAACAAAATCCAATAAAATTTCATGGAATTGGTCCTGCAGCCAAACCTGGTCAGCCCAACACAAAGAATGAAGTACCACCATTCCTCAATATCTTTGGGGACGAGCTCACTGCCCTGGCAAAAAAGGATAAACGAATTGTAGCCGTTACGGCCGCCATGCGTGAGGGGACGGGATTGTCTGGCTACGCCAAAGAACATCCTGATCGTTTCTATGATGTTGGTATTGCTGAGGGGCATGCAGTGACTTTTGCCGCAGCACTAGCTGCACGTGGTCTCAAGCCCTTTGTCGCTATTTATTCCACCTTCCTGCAACGGGCCTATGACATGCTCGTACATGATATTGCTGTTCAGAAATTACCGGTCATTTTCATGCTTGATCGAGCGGGATTGGTAGGTGAGGACGGACCCACGCACCACGGGGTCCTGGATCTGGCCTATCTTTCAAGTATTCCCGGAGTCGTTGTTGCTGCCCCCCGAAATGGGGAGGAATTGCGCCATCTGATGCAGACAGCTCTCTTGCATGAGGAAGGGCCATTTTTCATCCGTTACCCAAAAGCTTCAGCCTTAAAAAACAGAAAAACAGTTCAGAGTAGAGCAGTTGAAATTGGGAAATGGGAGCTCATCTCAGAAGGGAAAGATATTGCCATCCTCGCAGTGGGCTCGATGAACCCTGTGGTTGAGAAAGCAGTTAAAATCCTGGATGCCGAGGGAGTCAATGCCAGCTATATCGACGCCAAATTTATCAAACCCTTTGATGAGGATATGCTTTTGTCCCTCATGACCTCAAATAAACACATCGTGATCGTTGAGGAGAATAATTATCCAGGCAGTCTTTCCCAAACCATAAAGGCTTTTGCGGAACCTGTAGAAAACTGCGCCAGAATACATTCACACACACTGCCAGATAGATTTGTGACCCACGGATCACGGGCACAATTGTTAGCCGAGGTTAAGCTAACCTCTGAAGAAATTGCTGCTTCAATTCTTAAATTGAATAAATAATCATTGGGAATGGGTTTTAGTATGCCAGATCAATCTTACCAGGATAGCCTGAAACGCTGGAAACAGAAAGTTGCTGAATCCAAGGAACGTGAGTATGACTATGATACGGTTTCTGGATTATCCAATGACTTATTATATCTGCCAGATGAAGAGAATGATAATTTAGATCAATATATGGAAAAAGTTGGATTCCCAGGAGAATACCCTTTCACCAGGGGAGTCCACCCAAATATGTATCGAGGTCGATTATGGACCATGAGACAATTTGCCGGGTTTGGAACGCCTGAGGATACCAATAAACGATTCAAATTTTTACTGAAACAGGGACAGACTGGATTGAGTGTCGCATTTGATATGCCCACACTCATGGGCTACGATTCAGATCATGCACTTTCACTTGGTGAAGTCGGTCATTGCGGGGTCTCCATCAATTCAATTGATGATATGATGACCCTGTTTGATGGAATCCCTCTTGACCAGGTCTCAACATCTATGACGATCAATGGACCTGCCATCATTCTCCTCGCCATGTATGTCGTGGTTGGAGAAAAACAGGGTGTTTCATCTGATAAACTGAATGGCACGCTGCAAAATGATATTCTCAAGGAATACATCGCACAGAAGGAATTCATTTTCCCACCTGAAGAGTCCATGCATATCATAACAGATATGATTGAATGGTGTACCGACCATATGCCTGCCTATAATACGATTTCCATATCTGGCTATCACATCCGTGAAGCTGGATCGACTGCTGCCCAGGAATTGGCATTTACCCTGGCTGATGGCTTTGCCTATGTGGAAGCTGCTATTGCAAGGAGCCTGGATGTCGACAAATTTGCACGGCGCCTGAGCTTCTTTTTTAATTCTCACATTGATTTCTTTGAGGAAATCGGAAAATTTCGAGCCGCCAGACGTATTTATGCAAAACGTATGAAGGAAAAATATGGCGCCAAGGATCCCCGATCCTGGATGCTTCGCTTCCATACCCAGACCGCTGGTCATAGTCTGACAGCTCCTCAACCTGAAAATAACATTGTCAGAACGGCCTATGAGGCTCTTGCCGGCGTTTTAGGTGGAACACAGTCACTCCACACCAACTCAATGGATGAAGTACTGGCGCTGCCTACAGAGAAAAGTGTAGAGATTGCACTGAGGACTCAGCAAGTAATCGCATATGAGACTGGTGTAGGATCGACTATAGATCCTCTGGGTGGATCTTATTATGTAGAAGCGATGACTGACAAGATGGAAGCAGAAGCAGAAAAGTATTTTGAGACCATTGATGAATTGGGTGGAGTCGTGGCTGCTATTGAAGTGGGCTATTTTCAACGAGAAATTGGGAAGGCCGCCTATGATGTGGCCCGCAAATATGATGAGAAAAAGCGAATCATTGTCGGAGTGAACGGCTTTATTCGTGAAAATGAGACCATTGATATACCAGTTCTCAAAATTGATAAATCAGTAGAAATAAATCAGGTCTCCAAAGTCAAGGCTCTTCGATTGGCCAGAAATCAAGATTCCACGGATAAGGCATTGGTTGCACTGACGCAGGCCTGCGAGTCAGGAACCAATGTAATGCCACCCTTGCTTGAGGCTGTACGCCAATCAGCCACGCTTGGGGAGATGGTTGAAGCAATGAGGGTTGTTTACGGAACCTATACAGAAACTCCAGTATTTTAGAAGGTTATTGATCCTGATATGATAGATATTCACAATCATATGCTTCCAGCAGTAGATGACGGTGCCAAAAATGAAGATATGGCACTATCTATGCTAAAAGAGGCCGTGAGGCAGGGAGTCAATCATCTCGTATTAACTCCACACCTGTACGAAGCAGATATTATCAAGGGGACTGGAGAGTGGAAAGCTAAGATTGAAAAGGGCAAACAAACGGTTATGGAGCTTATTGGAGCTCACGAACTTCCCGTTGAAGTTACAGTTGCTGCAGAAGTTCGATACCAGGATATGTTGCCCATCATTCTTGAGGAGCTTGAAGTCCTTATTGGTGGTAAATACCTGCTCCTCGAATTCGCCTTCCATTCGGTACCAAATAATCTTGAGCGCATCATCTATGAGATCACTCGCCGAGGAGTTACCCCAATCATTGCGCATCCCGAGCGAATTAAACCCTGGCAACGAGATCCTAAAAGATTGGAAGAGTTGATAAATATGGGCTGTCCAACACAGTTGGATATCGGGTCATTTCTTGGTACACTGGGACCTAATACTGAAAAGCTTGCCAATTTTCTGTTTGACAGAGACGCCGTGCATCTCGTTGGAAGTGACAGTCATAATATACAGGCCAGACCACTTTATTCAAAACCTGGATATGACTGGTTATCAGAGAGATACGGCGTTGATTATGCAGACTTATTGCTTAAGCAAAATCCAGAAAATATTCTTCGGGGTGATCCCGTTGAGGTGTATCCTGTAAATCTTGAACCGGCAGCAATGTCGATAAAAGATAGACTTGTGAATATGTTCAAATCATAAATAGGAGTTATATCCATTGAATAGCAACAAACTAAAATTTGTAATTGGTACTCTGGTCATTGTTGCCGCAGTGATTGTGCTGGCAGTTCAGGGTATGAAAGAAGATACTACCATGTCCTACTCAAAAAGCGTAAGTGAGATTGCGTTGTTGGGCTCACGGGCTCAAGCGCTGACACTGAAGGTGAATGGTGACTTGAAAAAGGGTAGTATTGTTCGAAACAATCTTGATCTGGACTTTATTATTACAGAAGGAGGCTCTGAATTGAGCATCCACTATATCGGGAAAGATCCGATTCCAGACACGTTTAACAATGATATGGACGCCGAAGTGATTGTTTCAGGAAAACTGCAACCAGATGGCGTTTTCAATGCAGAACGTATACAAGCTAAATGTGCTTCAAAGTATGAAGCCGATTATTCTTCCCCTGAGATTTAAAACCATATAGTTAGGATTTAGTTAAATGGCTGATTTAGGAAATATCCTTTTATTTTTTCTGTTC
>JADHUM010000030.1 GCA_016784545.1 Candidatus Neomarinimicrobiota bacterium | reverse complement strand
CCTGTCCTCCAGGGTATTACCTGGGAGGACAGGATTCTACTGAGTGCCTGTCAATTGAATGTCCACCCGGATATTATCTAGGTGGAGAGGATTCCACAGAGTGTTTAGAAGTTATATGTCCACCTGGATATTATTTGGCAGGCCCTGATTCCATTGAATGCCTAGAGATTCAATTAGACTCTACCGTGATCGTTAACGTGGAAAAAGTAACAACTGGTTTCAGGATTGCCTGGGAGCAATATCAAGGAAGTGACTTTCTAGGCTATCAGCTACTAAATGACACCCTTGAAGTAATCTATGAGACAGGAAACATAACGGATACAGAATTTCTTGCAGCTGAACTCATGGAAAGAGAGATTCAGACATTCACGCTCAAAATCCTGATTAATTCTGGCGCAATTTTGAGCATGCCCGCTACTGGGCTTCCAAATCATAGAGTTATTTACTATTATAATGGAGAATGGTTGATCTCAAACCTTGATGGAAGCGAGACACACACAGCATTCCCTATAACCTATTGGACTAAAATTCAAGAAGTAGAACCTTTAAATGCTTTAGTATATAACTCAGACAATGAGGTGTGGAAATATGATCTGACAACATGTGAATCTACTCTTCTCTCGTTTTGCTTCCCCATAAACTCACAAATACTCATCAAGCCTGAAGCGGTCTATTTTTATTCTGGATATGATGAGGAGGTCTCCACTATATCCAGATATGATTATGTGACCGGCCAATGTGAGGAACTCCTGACCCTCCAGAACCCGATTAGAAGTTTAGATGTTGGTGATAATGGCAACTTGTTTGTATTAAATCTGGGTGCGTGGCGCAGTCGACAAATATCTCTGTGGCAACGAGGTAACCTTTTGTTGAGACAAATTACAACTGATGAATATGGAAAGATGGAAGAAGTCTTTTTAGTAGATAACAACCGTAAAGTTTTTTTTGATGATGGCAGTGGTCCTGGAATGGGTGCTGATTACGCTATTATGGATACAACAGGGGCAGAAAGACAGTTTCTATTCAGTGGGGGCGATGATGGATGGCCAATGCGTTTGTCACCAGATCGATCAAAGGTTATAATCTATTCTACCACATACGGGGGACATAGAACTTATGATTTCTCAACGATGACTATGACACAAGGATTCGATTTTTTCGTGTTTCGCTGGTCAATGGATAATCAGCATGTTTACCACACGAATTGGGATGAAGGTGAATTAAGAAGAAAACTTTTCAATAATGGTTCTCGTGGAGAAATAATTACTACGCATGGTCCAAATCCAGCTTTTGCGATTTCACCCGGGGAGACCTATCTAATAATAAAGAGCGAAAATACTGACAACTCGAGACTGGTTCAGATAGGGCTAGACAGAGAAATAGAATTGGACTGGCTGAATAAGCAGATCACACCAAAGCTGATATTAAAAGAATGGTAAGGGGTGGCAATCTTGCTGGAACCTGTCAAACAAGCTTTTGTTGCTAGCTTTCGAAGTGAGGAAGAATCAATCGAGCCTATATCGGGGGAGCAATATAGCCATCAAGAGTCGTGCTTTTCAGTTGAATAGAATATAGCCTTCGGTGGACTAATAAGTCATACCAGGGTCATAAAACCAGGCCCGTTCCACAGGTGCCATACAATCGCAGGTCTGGAGAAGCTGAGGACAAATATCATGATTTTGAGAAGAACCCGTCTGAGAATAGTAATTTGTGTTTTTCTTCTGACCCCTATACTGGCCTCACCTTTTGAACTGAATAATATTGTAATTCAAGGTGCAATAAACGGTGAGTGCCGAGCCGTTACAGGCGACGGAAATATCATTCTAATGGGGGCAGGCATTAATTTGAATTGTTTCTTATTCGCTGAGGACAGTCTTATAAAGTATAGTCAACTCAGCCTGCCATACCGGAGCTAAGCAATGACAGGCCAGACTACGCTCTTTAGGCGTCATCATAGCAAACTAGTCTACATCCTCCTGGAGCTACGACAAGCAGGCTCAAGATTTCCCATTGCAGTTCCAGTACGTAGAACGGTCCAAAACATTCGGTGTGATTAACATGAATGCCAGACTATTAATCCTTGGCGTTATTCTAGCCATCTTTGTTGTATTATTCAATCTGTTGGCTCCGATAACTGAAAATGAAGTAACCTTCCAAGAAGGGATCTTTGATCAGGCTATTGTAAGCAAAATTGAGGCAAATAGTCGAATATACCCTGACAAAACCGAAATCTCATTGGCCGTCATCCTTGGGGATAGTGTCCAATATCTAGGTATACACAAGGAAGGTCATTCTTTGGTATCAATCAAAAATGAGGATAAGCTTTTTGAGATCGGATCAACAAGTAAAGTCTTTCTTGCAACGCTTCTGACAATATGTCTGGAGCAAGGCTATTTGGAGCTGGACGATCCTATCCAAGAACATTTGCCCATTGAACTCAGTGAGTATGAGCTCGCCGGACAAGCAGTTCTGATTCAACACTTAGCTAATCATACATCGGGCATTCATGCATTACCAGAAGGATTGATAAAGGATTATGAGTATGAAATTTCAGATGAAGATGAAATAGCTATTGTAAGTAAATACTTGAGTCAAAATTGCACCTATGATTTCAAACCTGGCTCAAGCTATGCATACTCCAATTTGGGCATGTCACTTCTCTGCATGATCGTTTGTGATAAACTTGGGGGTGACTTTGAATCATTGGTCGACTACCATATTGGCAGGCAAATAGGTCTGGAAAACACTGTCGTTAATTTATCACCTGCTCAAAGGCAGCAAATGGTTGTAGGTTATAATGAAATGGGAGCGGTTGCTCCATTGATTATTAGTGACTTGTATGTGTGCTCAGGGAGTTTGAAATCATCCACCAGGGATATGGTGAAATTTGTTAAAGCAAATATGGATGATCTAGCACCTTTTGTTTGGTCCCATGATAAAACATATGAGATTGACGAAGATTATGACGTTGCTCTAGGTTGGCACTATTCAAAAATGCATGCTGAGAGAGTCTATTATCATCACGGTGGTACCATGGGGTATTCAAGTGGAATTGCTTTCGAGAAAGATAATAAGGTTGGAATTGTTGTCCTGACAAATATTTCTGCTCTGTTGAATGATAGGCCAGATATCACAAAGCTGATGTATGATCTATTTGGTCAAATAGAGCAAAAAATAGCGCAGGCGAACACATAACAAGCATCAGACTTTGCCTCCTGGCTTCGATTTACTCAATCTTGGCCACGACAGACCATGCACAAGCCCATCCTTTGATTAATCGCTCCAGAGGGCAGGCCAGTTCACCGCTATCATGGCGGAATGCAAATCAGCTTGATACATGAAGGGGAATCACGTGAACAAAAAGCGAATACTTCAATTAATTATACCCTTATTAATCTTTGTTTCCTGTGTCTATCAGAGACCAGATATGCGAACTGACGTGTCGGTGGAACGACCAACATTCAACGCTAAGAACTCTCCTGTGGTATTATTTGATGCGGGTCATGGGAATTTTCACCATATTCATTCCACCTATAAACCATTCGCGACTTTGCTCAATAATGATGGTATCGTTCTCAGCATCCATGAAGACCGCTTTACCCAAAAAGCATTACAGCATGTTGATTTACTCATCATCGCCAATGCCACAGGTGAGGAACAAAAAGATGGTGGGATGACCAGTGCCTTTTCGGAGAGCGAAATAGAGGTCCTCATCGAATGGATTAGCCAGGGAGGGTCCCTGTTCCTCATCGCTGACCATGACCCCTTTGGCAGTGCTGCTGCTGATCTGGCCCGAGCATTGGGGGTTGGCATGCAAAGCGTCTGGACCGTGGACACATCCAGACAGAACCCGGAGATTGGCAGGGCTACCTGGCTGGAGTATAGCAGGGAAAATGGAGGGCTGGGCATTCACCCCATCCTCCAGGTTGACAATCCAGAACCTGCAATTCAGCGCGTCATTACCTTTACCGGGCAGTCCCTGAGTTTTGACTCTACCTGGACCTCAATCCTGCAACTATCAGATTCAGCCCGAAATTATTATGCAAAGGCTAGCGCCTCAATCGTATCAGCAGAACCATCAACTTATTTCCCTGTGCCTGGACAATCTCAACTTATCGCCTGCAAATACGGTTCAGGCAGGATTGTCATTGCTGGAGAGGCAGCCATGTTCACAGCGCAAGAGGTGAGAATATTTTTTAAAACCATACGGGCTGGATTTAATTATGGCAACTATGATAACAAACAGCTCGTGCTAAATATCATCCACTGGTTGATTTCTGATACGGATTGAGTCAAAACCATATTTCGAACGCCTTTAATCTTAGGGGATAAAAAAATGCATTCACAGTTATATCGTATTGGCGCTATTTGTTCCATCATGCAATTAACCCTCATTGCGACTTACATGATTGTCACGTTTACCATAGGACCAAGGGTGACCAGCTCTGAAGAATTTTTTCTCGCTCAACAAGCCAACTTCTGGACCAGCCTGCTGCGGCTTGATCTGATGATGATGCTTCTGGTGGGATTTTATCTTGGAAATTTTCCGGCGCTTCTGGTGAACTTGTGGAAGCACAACCCCGTGTTAAGTTTTTTTGGGGCTGGATTTACCCTCATCGCTGTGGTTGTAAGTTTTGCCGGTGAGTCAACCTTTGCTCTGGTCCATCTTGGTGAAAAATATATACAGGCCAGCTCTGGGAGTGAGCGATCACAGCTTCTGGCAGCAGGAGAGTCGATTCTAGCCAGCGGTTGGTGGAACAGCACTGGATCCTATGTCTCAGGTGCTTTACTACAAACCGGGGGGATCATGATATCTGTGGTTATGCTTAGTTCCAGGGACTTCCATAAAACCACTGCCATCGCTGGTATTGTGGGGAATAGTTTTGATTTGACTCAACATATGCTTTCACCCTTCCTGCCAGGGATCACAGAGTATTTATCCTTTGGTATGGTAGCCTACCTGATATGGTATCCCCTGATGAGCTTTGATCTATTCAGGCTGGCAAAAAAGTCTGCTCCAGAAGTAAGGTGAAACCTTCCGCCACTTGGCGGTTTTAAGATACCTCAGACCATGTTTAAAAAAAAGATCACCTATATTGTTACCATCATCTCAATGGGATTGCTGTTCTATCTGTTCTGGGGCCCCCTCTTCGCCTGGAGTCCCATAAAACCTGGTTTTCAAAAAATCCCATCCTCCAAAGCAAATATCTATATCCAGAATATGACTTCGTCGGATTCTATTGTCTTCCACATCGATACAATCCTGGATAAGGAAGAGACGTTTCACAAGCTTAGCTACCAGAAGAAGTGTACCATCATCATTGTAGATCCAACCACCAGCATGAAACGGTTTGCTCCCTGGTTGAGGGGCTCGGGTTATTCCGTTTCCTTAAGCATGCTTAACCTGATTTATATTGGACCCACAGCAAGACGATCTTCCTTTGGCATTAAGACCTACTTGAAGCATGAGTTGTCTCATATGCTCATGGATCAGAACACCAGTTTCAGGAAGGCTTTAAAGATGCATGAACAGGGTTGGTTACTGGAAGGGATTGCCCAATATTTCAGTGGCCATCATTTTTACTCCCCCTGGGAATTCGTCGAGATATGCAAATCAAGGCAGATCAGTTTTGGCAGTTTAAGAGAGCAAAATCCTCTTGAAATGTCCTTCCCCAACCTCAAGTTGAATTACACCTACTACCAGCTTTTCATAGACTATTTGGTAAATCAGTACGGTCTGGCAGCTCTGCAAGACTACATCAAACTCTATATCGAAGCACCAGAAAGCTACCGAGAGATGTTTGGAACTGTATATGGTTCAGAGCTGGATACCATTTTAGATGCATTCAAATCAAGTCTGAACCTCTGAAGTGATTAATTGTTCTCGTTTGAAAGAATCTGTCTAGTTTCACACACATAACAATCTCAATAATTATCCTTAGGAGTATATATGAAAGTCTGTGTCGTGGGGGCATCAGGAAAACTGGGAAGATATATGGTTCAGCATTGTCTGGATCTGGGTTACGAAGTGGTTGGCGTGTGCCGGGAAAAAAGTGTGGGCAAGCTGGATGACTATAGAGATAAGATGACCATTCTCCCTGGAGCTACCAATGATAGAGAACTCATTAAACAGGCGGTTAACGGTTGTGATGGCGTCCTCACTGTCCTGGTGCCCTGGGGGGTTCAACAATATGCTTCCGGAACCGCCCAGGCTGTTCTTGATTTTGCCCAACCCAATGCTCGCCTCATCTTCTCCTGCGGATGGCACATTACCCGTGATAATCAAGATATCTATTCGCGTCTGCTCAAGATTCAGGTTGTCATTGGTCGTTGGATTGGAAAGATAACCAGAATGCTGGAGTTGGATGACCAGGTCGAAGCCTGCGACCGCATCTTCAAAAGCGACACAAAGTGGACCGTGGTACGAGGCAGTGATCTGGAAGAAGGTGAAAGCCAGGGCTTTCCCGTCTGGAGCCATCATATTGGTGATCCCATCCTGGAGAGCAACATGACCCGGCGCATCGATTTCGCCTTATTCATGGTGGATGCCCTGGTTAAGGACGATTTGATTCAGGAAGCGCCTGCAATAGTGGGTTGCCAGACACCTTCAGCACTTGCCCACAGCTCTTAATTAGAGTCTGTCTTTAAACGCTTCTTTCACAACGAAACAAACGAAATCCACGAAAATATTTAATGCTATCTCGTAATCGTCGTCAAACTTGTCTATCGAAACCCATAGGGTGTAGATAGATTCGTTGTAAAAACTGTAGTAGCATCTGTTTAGCACTGACTTTATGGACAGGCACTAATTAGCGCTACTTCTCGTAGCGGATCAGCACGCTCATTCCCAGACCAAAGGGCGCTGAATGCCAGGGGGCCTGGCTGGTTTTGCGATAAAATATTTTCCCATTGAGGATGCCTGTTGAGAATTGCAGGTCACCCTCACCCAACTCTTTTACATACTCCAACGTGATTGCGAAATCGTCGTGAACCACAATGTGGTGTGATGTTAGATCGATAGTGATGTCTGCGAGTTGTTCAAAATCGGTGAGTGTAATGTAAATGGGTTTTGTGAGAATGTTCTTGCCTGGTTGTTTATCTTCCATTTCATAGACGTTCAGTCGATAAAAGACAGTGTCATAGGTGGTGGTAACGCCATGCAGGGTCAGGGTCTTTAACAGGGTTGGTCGCTTTCTTATTTTGACTCGAATACCTAGCTCATAACCCAAGCTGTCTTCTGCGAAGCCGCCTCGCATCATGGCAGGAGGGTGGGGATTTCCCACAACCTTCTCTTTGAATTCTCGGGGAAACACCAGGACTGCCTGCATTTCCAGTGTTATGGGAGTCAGTTTGACTTCCCCCAGGTTGCCACCCAACCCGCTCAGCTTTTCAACAGTAGCATCATGGTTTTCATAGCCAATAAAGGAGAAGCGGATTGTTGATTCTGGCATCAGATCCGTGAGATCTAAATGGAAATAGCCCTGTTCGTTGGAGACCGTCCCCCGCTCCCCACCCAGAACGCCGATATTCACATAAGGCAAGGCCACCCCGGTCTCACTGTCAACCATACGACCAGATATAGTCTCACTCCAGCCTGAAAGGGGTATTAAGACGAGCAGAAAGATGATTCGTATGATTATCATGATGATTATTTGTACGATGGACTGTCTATTTTGTTCTGAGGTGTCGTCGCTGAAAGCCCCATAAACCAATGACAAAATAGATGACTGTCATAAGCGTTAGTGCCAATAGCTCGCCACTGACATCACTTAGTCCAACACCCATGATACTGATTTTTTGGAGGGCTGAAATTGCTGGTGCAGCTGACATGAGGGTTTGCCAACTGATGCCATAGTCACCCAGATAAAACCAGGCTTTGGTGGATATTGGAAAGGCTGCCCCGGAGAAAAACATAAACAGAAAGAGTGGAAAGTTACCCACCACCAAAACGTCCGTTACCGAACGGGTAGCAGCGGCCAGAATCAAACTAAAGGCAATCATACTGATACTGGTGAGGACGGTGATCAACAAAAAGGATGTGAAGGCGCCTCGCATTTCAAAGCCCAGGGAGGTGGCTGCACCCAGGGTGAGAAAAATAGCAATGATCCCCACCAGCACCTGACTGGCTCCCACTCCAAGTAGAAACTGCCAGGCCTTCATTCCAGACAACTTCAATCTGAGAATGGTACCTTGATCGACTTCCACAATAATAGCGATGGTTGCCGAAAACATGAGCATGATGATGGAGAGGATGAGCATGCCGGGCATCCAGAGCTCGAACTCATCAATCTGATCTGATAGCCCCAGAGCTGTTTCCTTCACGGCAAAAAGCCGGCCCTTTCCAGTCTGGTGAGCCATAAAATCATTGAGCATCTCACCCACCCAGACCGCTGAGATTAAGTAACCCGTACTGGTTAGATTGCCCACAATTTCAATTTCTGGAGTGGTTGGTGGTTCTATGAGTATGGACTGGCTGAAATAAGGAGGAATCACCACGAGGACATCAGCCTTATGAGATTCAATTTTCTTAATAGCGCCATCCCGAGAGTCTGCGGAGTGGATACTCAAGGGCATGTTTTCCACACTGCCAATATATTCCTGGAGTTCTGGCAGCAAGCTTTCCCCCAGATTGATCACCTCACCCTGGATCTGGACGCCTTGATCCGAATTTAGGATGAGCGCTCGGTAGTGGGGTTGACTGGCTTCGTTGATCAAAAAATATACAAAGACAAAAAAGGGCGCCATGGACACCGTCAGGATGAGTATCCAGAAATTGCGGAGCTGTTCTTTTACGCTTTTTGTGAAGATGGCCCAGATCATGAATTATCTCGTTTTTTCAGGTCGCTGGAAATTGAGTTTACCTGCCAGGCCGGAGCGTTATCCTGAGGTGTCACACTGAGCTTGTCGAAGTGTTCTCTTGGGACCCGAAGGCTTGTTAAAATATGCTTTGGTTTCATCCCTCGAAGGAGTTTATACCGAACGAAGCAGAAGTCCTCAGGATGACCCAAACCCAGGAGTCGGTTCCTTTTGTGTCTATCCTTCGACGAGCTCAGGATGACACAACCAGGCAAGAAGACGGAGATTGTCCGCCTGCGTTGCAACTTCGGCGGACAGGCCGCGCTCATTTCACTCCCTCGCATTAATATTGAAACTTTGCCTGACCTGTCTTCGCGAAGGAGCCTGGCGACTGAAGCGATCTCGGGATGGCCTTTGGCTTCAAGCTCAGCCGCCGGGAAAAGAGGGTGTCTGAAATAGTTTGACCAGCTCATTCTCTCAAAGCCCTTCCTGTGAGGTGAATAAAGACATCTTCAAGAGTGGTTTTGCGGAGTTGGATATCTCCAATTCCCAGGCCGTGTTTTTTTGCCAGATCAGTCAAATCAGATAGCTTTTCAAGATGTTGAAAAGGTCTGATAATCAACTGATGCTGCATAACCGAGATGGTTTCGGCTGGTTGACCCAAAACAGTACTCACATCTGTAAGGAACTGTGTGGCTTGAGAAGCTTTTTCCGCCAGGAGGTATTCCAGATCTGACTCAAAGCGACATTCCAGACAATCTCCGGTTCCCAATATTTCCTTCAGCGAGTCGACGCTGCCCACCTCCAGAAGTTTCCCATGATCAATAATGGCTACGCGGTCGGAGAGGCGTTCTGCTTCATCCATATTGTGGGTGGTGATAATAACGGTTTTCTGTTTGGCCAGGGAGCGAATGAGATCTCGCACCAGGATGCGACTCTGGGGATCCAGACCGGCTTCGGGTTCATCCAATATGAGAACAGGCGGGTTGTGTATGAGGGCCAGTGCAATATTCAAGCGACGCTGCATACCCCCAGAAAGTTTGGAGGCATAAACATCAGCTTTTCTCGACAGGCTCAGCATCTTAAGTAACTCAACGGCTCGATCATGGGCTGCTTCAGCTGACATACCATGCATTTTACCAAGAAAAATCAATTGCTCCAGACAGGTGAGCCGTGGCCAATACAGATTTTCCTGGGGGCAAAATCCCACCAGCTCTGATAGATCAGCTGAGGATTCCCATTTGATCTCTCCCCCATCTGATTCCAGTAAAGCACAGAGCATGCGGATGGTGGTCGTTTTTCCAGCACCGTTGGGACCCAGGAGTCCCAGAATCTCACCCTGATTAATGGTAAGAGACAAGTCATCTACGGCAACCAGATCACCAAAAGTTTTTCTGAGATGTGAAATAGATATCATGGCTTTCCCCGTGCCTGGAATATACCCGCTTTAACTACTTCAAATGCACCATTTTTATGGTCTGTGCCAATCCGAATCCAGTGACTCGACAAAAATATAGCCCTGATGGAACTGGTGATCCTGCTTCATTGGCAGTATGCCATTGAAGGATATAGTTTCCAGCTTCCTGGATACCGTTTTGAAGTTCTACAACCTGAATTCCATTTACATCATAAATGGCGACTGAAATCTCCGCTCGCTCAGGCAATACGTATTGAATTTGCGTGCTGGGATTAAACGGATTGGGGTAGTTCTGGCTTAGCTGGAAATTTCCAGGAGTAGTTGATTGTTTTTCATCTTCAATAGCAACGGGAACGATTTGATCTATCATGATATACCGTCTTGCACCCGCTATGGTTACCACATCCCGTTGCACCAGGCCACCATCCTCAGCAAGCCAGTCGTAATACTCATAGTCCGCACCAATATTGCGATGAAAGCAAAAACAGTTTTCATACACACCTAATCCTGTTTCGATGGTATCGCCCATACTGACGAATGTGATTTGAGAGCTATATTCGCCCACATTAAACTCCCAGGTTGTGTTTAAAGGGACAGAAATATCATACAAGACGGCATCATCGTTACCATCCCATACTTTGACCTGATTTCCATCGACACGGAACTGGTTTATGCTCTCACCAGGGTAATAGGTATCAAAAACATGGTATAGATTTCCATTAATATTTGTTGAATGTACAATCATGAACGTGGTAGTATCTATCTCGCTGGCTAAAACCATTCCCGAATTGACTAATAGTGGAAAATAATTCAGTGTATCCCGTGGCGTTTCACCTGGAATACCCAGGCTGCCATCATCCAGCAGACAGTGGGCTTTGATGCCTCCAGCTTCGGACCAGGTCAAAAAGGTACAGCCCGGTCCTCTGGTCATGCTTAAATCGGATTTTTCCGCGGCTGAATTTGTTACTGGAACTCTCTCGGCATTCCATACAAAAGAGCCGTCAGTTTCCAGTCTGCTGGCGAAAATATCCATGGTCCCAAAGCTGTATTGTCTGATATAGCTGAGTAATAAATCATTCTCTACTTGATCTGTATTGATATCCAGAAATGATGAAAGACCCATGGGTTCCACAACCAGGCCGCCATCACCCCACATTCGAGTGCCTGTTGTATCTATCCGTTGTACTAAGATTCCCCGATTGATCTGGGCGGCATCAGATTCACCCCAGACTGTATATACTCCTGAGCTATCGTTTGCCAGAGCAAGCCGGGGACTCACCCTGAAGTTGCTTGCTGATGTGGATGCTTCTGTAGCACTTGTCCATTCAAGCGTTCCCGTATCGCTGACAGATTGAATCTTGCCGGTTTGATTTTGGCCTGTCATTTCGGTCCAGGATGAGAAGGCTCCTCCGTTTAAATCGGGTTGAATATCCTGGAGCCAGTTACCCAGGGGGAAACCAACCGGGTCGGCAAGGGGTAGCCAGAAACTCCATTGAGCAGTGCCATCCAGTGCGTATTTCTGCATGATGACCTGACTGCTCAGAGCTGGAAATGAACCGGTTTGCTTCACAGCCTGGACCAGGATATGACCATCTGAACTCTGTACTGGCTGAGGACTCATTAGCGAGGCATTGAAAGTAGAGGCATTAATCCCGCTGGTTCCCCACAACACCTGACCATCGGAGCTAATCCTTTGCAGACGCAGGGAGGAGTAATCATCTGACCAGGTCACGATCACACTGTTATCCGAAGTTTCTACAACCAAACGGGGTGATATGTTGTCTCTTCCATTTACCGAGAGGGCCAAACCGTTTTCATTCCACACGGCGTTTCCATCAGGATCAATCTTATAGGCATAAACTTCCCAGTTTCCAGTGCGGGTGTCCACGGTTGAAATAATGGCATTGTCTTCCCCGTCCACAGCCAGATTCATATGATATACTGCGATCCAGCTACTATTGGGGGCATCGCTTACCAGGATGCCGCCAGGATTCCACTGGGGATCGCCATTGATATCCAGTCGTTGAAGATAAATATGGAAATTTCCGCTGGTCAACCAGGCTACATAGGATCCACCATCTGATGTGCTGACGATTTGAGGTTGAATACCGGAGCCAAGATTGACGGGGTTACCTGGATCATTGGACCATTCCCCTCTTATACTGAGAGCGGTTATTGCTATGAGGAGCCAGTGTTTCATCGTGGAGTCCCTTCGCCAAAAAGTTTTGCAAAAATTGTGTCTGGGAATATAGGTATTGAACAGCCCTTAAGGAATGTTGGATAAAGAATGAAGGGGCTGTCTCAGAACATGAGGCGGCCTCTTTTGTTTTTAACCACGGATTCACACGGATTTGCACAGATTGATAAACATACAGAGTCCCTGCGTTAATTTTTGAACCTTGGTACTAAAAGCAGTCTTTCAGCCACAATAATGTCTGTATTTTTCAGTAGCATCATGATTCTTTGCCATCGTTTCATGAGATTATGGGCAATGGCTACCAATCCGAACTCGATGGTTACCTTATCAAGACCACGAAGCAGGAACCGCCTGAACTGACGATTCGCCTTGATCTGACCGAACACAGCCTCAGAAAGACAACCTGCAAATAGTCAGTTATGACACTATCTCACCGGGATATAAACTCGTTCACTCTCATTACCCAGACGATCTACTGCAGATACAGCAATGGTATCCAATATTTGGGGCGGCGTCATACCATCCTCGGAGCGGATGACCAGGGGTAGGACATAAGCTTCGTTATCGGAAGTCAAAATCTGGTAATCCCGGTGCCTGCCTCTCTGGAAATAAACCACCCATTGGTTGACATCATCCACATCCTCATGAAACCAATTGATGTGGACATTGCCTTCTTTGGGTTCGATTTCCACCAGGGGAGCAACAGGGGGCTGATTGTCAAGCCAAGGAGAAGCAGGAATAAGCGCGGGGTGTCTATATGGACCACCAAGCAGGATATCTGAAATGCCTCCATAATTACGCTGGAGGGCCTTCATGGAAAAGTGAACATTACCTGGACCATCAGGAACCATTCCACGTGTTATCATAATCTGACTGAAGTTTTCCAGGGCGGAAGCTTCATCATTGATCTTGCTGGTAAAAAGACCAGGCCAGAGATTTCTGTTGTGGGAGTTTTGACTAACCCACCAACCCAGCAGGACGGGATAGCTCTGGGGGATTTTGCGTGTGGGCCAATAGAGCTGAGGGGTCCAGTAATCCACCCAGCCTTCGTTGAGCCACAGTTTTGCATCTGCATAGAGTTTGTCGTATTGGTCATAGCCTTTGATTGAAGGCGGATTGCCAGGACGCCAGATTCCAAATGGACTGAGGCCAAACTTGACCCAGTTTTTTTCAGCTTTGATGCCCTCATAGACCCGCTTGATAAAAACATTTACAGCTTCGCGGCGCCAGTCATGACGCTCAAGGCTTCCTCCGTTTTCCAGGTAGGCTTCCCATTGTGTGCTATCGGGAAATTCAATACTGCTGTAGGGGTAGAAGTAATCATCAAAATGAACACCATCGATATCATAGCGTTTGACCACATCCATAACCACATCAAAGGAATAGTTCTGGGTGGCCTGCATGGATGGATCCAGCCAGAAATAGCCATTGTCAATTTCGCGGACGATTTCCGGGCGGGTTGCAATGACTGAGGTTTCATTCTTCTGTCCGTTTGGATGGTGGGCGCGGTAGGGATTAAACCAGGTATGGAGTTCTAACCCACGTTTGTGGGATTCTTCCACCCAAAAGCTCAGGGGATCATAAAAAGGTTCTGGTGCCTTACCCTGCTCACCGGTAAGAAAGTAAGACCAGGGTTCCAGATTGCTCTCATAAAGGGCATCACACTGGGGTCGCACCTGAAATACTATGGCGTTGAGGTTAAGGATCACTGCACTATCCAGAAGGCTGATGGCTTCAGCTTGTTGCTCGGCAGTACTAAGACCGGGTTTGCTGGGCCAATCAATATTGGCGACGGTGGCTACCCAGGCCGCCCGAAACTCTCTGGGAATTTCAAAATCAGGCCTGGCTTCAGTCGCTGGCCGTTCCTTTTGCTCTGGTACAATGGGTGGCTGTGGTGCCGCACAGGCAGCAAGGATTATCGCGACAATGATCAATAGCGTGGTGTGTTTCATGGGTGGCTTTCCTGGCTTTTGGGTCCAAATAAATGGGTTCCAGGCAATATAGTTGGGGACAGTGCTCAGGGCTAATACTCCGTGAGGTTTGAAACTTGAAACTGGGGGGGGCGGGGAGCAAGGGGTTATGCTTTCTTTTGAACACGAATGGAACGAATTGAGTGAATGAATACTAATGTTGATTTGAAACTGGAAACTGGGGGAAATATTGCTGTATGCCTCCTCGTGGAACCGGATTCGGATCAACAGAAACTGTCATTGCGAGCGAACGGAGTGAGTGTGGCAATCTCCAGATCCTTGGTTGGTGGATGAATCGAGATCGCGTCGTCGGTCTTCGACCTTCTCGCGAAGACATATTGGGATTTGTCCTTTCTGTCATTGCAGCGAATGCAATGAGTGCGGCAATCTCCGACTTCTTGCCATAAGGGCAGGCTTATCCCCATTTACTTAATGATTGGACCCACCCGTACTCTGGACATGTCCATGGTCGAGCTTCTCATGGGCATAAACTTTCGCTTGCGGAACAAGTGGGCAGAAACTATCGTTACTTTTGTTGTCACCATTAACCATTCATCCAAGAGGAAACCGCTATTACTGCTCGACTCTTAACCGCTCTTCTCCTGATTAGTCCACTTGTACAAGCTGCAAACCAGGCCATGGTTTCTGTGGAAGTCATTCCACTGGTTCAGGCAGTTTCACCTGGTGAGTCCTTTGAAATTGCAGTGATATTCTCAATGGAACCAGACTGGCACACCTACTGGCAAAATCCTGGTGAGGCCGGGATGCCCACCACCTTTGAGTGGAATCTCCCGGAGCGCTTCCAGCTGATCAGACAGCGTGAGCCTGCACCGACAAGACATGTGGAAGCGGGAATCACTACTTTCATCCACGATGAGGAAGCCATCTATCTTTTTAACATCCAGGCACCTGATGAAGTTGCCGACAGCAACAGCTTCAGGGTGGATATCAACTGGCTTGAATGCAAGGATCTTTGCCAGCCGGGCTCTTCAAGGCATCATTTTGTTCTGATTGGAAGTGATTCTCCGGGATCAGAAAAAGCGGAATGGACCCGTCTGGTTGAGCGCGCTGAATTAAGTTTTCCACAAGCCTTTACGAGGCAAATAGATCGAATTGCTCACAAGGGAGATCACATCGAGCTGGCCTTAAAGCGTTATCCCTGGAGCAAGCGGCTACGGAGTGCCGATTTTTTCCCTTTTGATGAAATGATTTATGATTCTGGAACACCTGTTCAAATACAGCACGGTGTTTTCCGGGACAGGATACGCATTCCCTTACAAAAAGATTTGAACATCACCCCAGAAGTCCTATATGGTGTGCTTGTACTAAACAGCGACTCACCTGGGGGCCTCATAACCACCCCTTCAATTATCCATGAACAATTACCATAAGGAGACACCCATGCGTCTAAAGCATATCATGATTTCAGGACTCACTCTTTTAATAGCCATCACTGGTTTTGGCCAGGATCTGCAGGTGGGGAATGCAGCCCCTGACTTTTCTTTAAATGATCCCAATGGCAAGGTACATCAACTCAAAGAATACCGCGGGAAGTATGTGGTGTTGGAATGGGTTAATTATGACTGTCCCTTTGTAAAAAAGCACTATGACAGCGGCAATATGCAATCCCTGCAAAAGAAGTATACTGGAAAGGATGTAGTCTGGTTGGCCATCAATTCGTCAGCGTCGGGAAAACAGGGAAACTTCTCCGCAGACGAAATCTTGAGACGCTCCAAAGATCATGGCGCGGCATTCTCAGCATATCTCATTGATGCCGATGGTCAGGTTGGAAGAGCGTATGGCGCTCGAACCACACCTCACATTTTCATCATTGACCCTCAAGGTCAACTGGTATACGCCGGTGGTATTGATAATATCCGCTCGACCAAAATCGAGGATATTTCCCGAGCCAAAAATTTTGTTTCCTTAGCCCTGGATGAGGCGCTGGCTGGTCAGCCCATCAGCAACAGTATTTCGAAACCTTATGGGTGTTCGGTTAAGTATTAACTGAAACTGGAAATTTGAAATTTGGGAGGGGTGATGACACACTCCCGCGCGTCATACTGAGCCCCGCCTGCCAGGCTGTAGCTGGAAGCGTAGGCTGGTCGCATTGGGTTACTTTTTTGACAGGAATGTCACGAATTGGTCGAATGAACAGTGATGTTGATTGGATACTTGAAATTTGACATTTGGGTCTTGGTGGCCGAGATAATCCCATGATGGTCATTGCGAGGGAGTGTAGCGACCGCGGCAATCTCTAAATGGTTGAACAGGAATCTTGCCCAGATCGCTTCGTCGGTCTTTGACTTTCTCGCGATGAAAAAAGGGCAGCACCTGGCCGCCCTCATTCATCATTCACCATTCATCATTTATAATTAATGATGATGTCCACCGGCACCATGGACATGCCCATGTTCCAGTTCTTCTTGGCTGGGTTCACGGACATCCATAACCTCTACATCAAAATGCAGGGTTTCGTCAGCCAGGGGATGATTCATATCGACGGTGGCTGATTTATCACCAATTGTCGTCACGGTGGCGATGTGAACCTGTTCACCATTCTGGACCTGAAACTGGGCGCCGACTTTAACCTCATTTGCATCGTGGAAATTTTCCAGGGGGATTTCCTGAACCAACTCTTCACTCCGCACGCCATAGGCCTGATCAGGGGCAATAATAGCCACCAGCTTGTCGCCTTTGACCTTGCCCTCAAGTTCCTTTTCCAGACCGGGGATGAGTCCGCCATTGCCATGTAAATAGGCGAGAGGTTCGCGATCAGAGCTGCTGTCTAATACTTCACCATGGTCATTGGTCAGTGTATAATCGATGCTTACGACCTTATTTTTTTCAATGTTCATATCTATGCTTTCTTTCTTTTTTTACATCGAAAGAGACGAACAGAACGAATCGCCTTGTTTCACACCTTTCGCTGCAGTGACTATTTACGCTTTACGAATTCTATTCTTCCAGGATTAAACTAAAGGCTGTGGTCAATTTTAGTACGTTTTTGCTTTCTCGTTCCAGATTGGCAGCCAATTTTTTTGCAATATTTTCCATGACCTGAAAACCTACTGATGGATGTTTTATACTGGCTGCTTTAAAAGCGTCTTTCTCCATTATCACTATTTCACAATCGGTAGACGCTATCACCGATGCCGTGCGTATGGAGTCTTCCATGAGCATGGCCATTTCCCCAAAGAAGGGTCTGGATTCATCATTTAGGGTGATAAAGGTTTTGTCTTTGGTGTCTGTTTCTTCGTCGCCGAGCAGGGTTAATTTTTTGCTGATGGTCACCTCTCCCTTAATCAGGATGACCAGGGTATCTCCAGGCTTGCCCTCAGTCATGATGGCTTCACCTGCTTTGTAGGAAACCTGCCTGGTTGCAGGTCGATAAACTGCAATTTCCTCTTCAGTCACACCCTTAAACAAGGGACAATTCTTGAGATGTTGTATGTGAGGCATAGGCTACTCGGTTTCTGGTTAGGTTTATTTTAACAAAATCATCTGCTCGCCGGATTTAAGGATATAGTCCTTCTCCGGATTAATGCGCATTTTAATCTTTTGTTCATCTGTGACACCTCGTCCGGCCGCCTTGAGTTTGGCAGCAATAAACTGGTCGAGATAATCACCTGAATCGGCACTGAGAAAATCTCCAATACCGGCACTGCCCTCTTCCTGAAACACACCCAGCAGGATCATGTTATGCTCTTCAAAGGATTGGGCAAACAATTCGGCGTAGGTTTTCCCAACCATGCGCTCTGGAATTTCCTTGGTCTCAAGACGGTTTTGGTCTGTATTCAAGATTTCAGAAAGGAAGGCTGGAATTCCAGGGTTAAACAACTGATTGGCTCCCAGGAAGGGTCCGAATTCGTCAGCAATGATGATACCATCGGCCTTGGCGCGACGGAGCTTGGCTTTATTTTCATAATGAAGGATATAGGCATAGACTTTGGTCTTGGGGGCCAGGGCTTTAATGGAATAGGTGGCCAGGGCTGTTTTTTCATCTGCTTCTGCCTCGCTGGCTTTGATCAGGTTTGGTAAAATGAGAACGGCCTTGGCTTTGGAGACGCTGGCTTTGTTAAGCACCGTGTCTTGGGTAAAATCGCCACGGACAAAACCGAGATGGCTGGCATTCAGGGTAGAGCGCCAGGTATCGATTTCATCTTCTGTCAATTCATTGATGAGCACAATGGGCGTGTCGTCTTTTTGATTGTGCTTGAGTAATGTTTCCAATAATTCATCTGCCAGATCATTCCACCCGCAGATGATATAATGGTCGTTATAATTTAATTTTTCCAAACCTTTACCCTCTCTGATTTTCCTGGCTACAAAGATGGATGAAATGGTAGCCGTAAAGAATGAGATCAAAGCCATGGAGAAAAACATCATGATAGACGCAGCGATTCTGGCTGCCGGTGTAACTGGAGTCAAGTCACCAAAGCCAACCGTGGTCATGGTTACCCAGGCCCAGTAAAAGGCATCGAAGACGTTGGTGATCTGACGATCATTTGATGTGTAATCCAACAGAAAAACTGCAATGCCACCTACAAAAAGTATGACCCAAAGGATCACCAGTAGGTCCAAGACACCTTCTTCGCGGAGTCTTTTGAGCCAGGCTATCATGTTATGGATGATCTTCATTCGCATTAAACTAAGTCAAAAGGTGGAATCTTGAAGGAATATGTTTTGAGTTTTGTGAGTTGGGGAGTTTATGAGTTTAATGGGTTCAATGGGTTTAGTGGGGGGGAGAGTGGTGAGCCTCAGAAATTCCAAACCGGTTTTCAATCGAACGGAGTGAGATCAAACCGGTTTTGGATAATTGCCAACCTGGTTTAGGCGATCGCGTCGTTGTATTGCCCCCTCCAGCCTGCACTAATGCTTCGGCATGGAAGATGCGCAAATGGGTTATTCAATACGTATTTGAGTCCAGACCTTCTTTTTGCGACAAGGCTCCGCTTTTGTGAGCGATTGACAAAGTGGTGCTTCTATTCCCTGCCTTTGAGAAACTGAAAGCCGAAGCATTTATTCCGGGGCTGGCTGTTGCCATCGTGTCCGGAGATGAGCTGGTGTATGCCAAAGGATTTGGATTGGTAAGGGTCTAAAATTGAAACAACACAATGACAGCCTGTGGACCACAGATTTTAACGTCCTGGATTCAACCTGGCTTGCTTTCAGGATTACTCGGGGAAGCTGAGAGAATATGCAGGTGGATTTAAATGGAGAAACGCCATCCCATCATAAGGTCACGATTTCCCGAGACACAACCCTGAGTTATCATGTCCAAGCCTGGAGAGATAGCATCCCACCGAAACCTTGAATTCCAGCAAAAACGGGTGAGATCAAGGAGGTTTCAACCTTTGCCATCCCCGGGGGATGTGAGCTTGCTTTGTCACTTTATTTCTTCAGCCTACGCTAAACCTTTAGCTTGGTCGGTGGGGGGCTGGGCGGGATAATTTCGAACCATAAAACCAGATTTATTCTTCAAATCGCACAGTACTATGAAATTGGCATTTACTCCTTGATTTACCATAAATATTTAGTAATCTAGTAACGTAGTAATTTAGTAAATATTTAAGGGAGAATTTGAAATGAAAATACCCAGCGAACTCAAACATAAACCTGTGATTGTTTCCGAAGACTATGACCGGATTGATGGACGCCAGACGCTCAATTCAGATGCCAAAGGATTATCCCTGGGGCTGGCCCAATGGAATGAGCGGGGAAATGTTGATATTTCCGCCAAAGTCTGGCGGCATACCGGTGGAAAATGGTCCCGTCAGTCTGAAGAACTGCCCCTGCATCGCGTTCTGGATTTGGCGATCCTCATCATTAAAGCCAAAAAGGTATTCAAGGAACGCTATCACAAAAACGAGAAGGATTATCCAAACTATCCTTCCCTGGACCGAATTGGTCTTCAAGGGGGTGCCATGAATGTGGAGGTTTGCACGGACAATGAGTTTATTGAGGATGATCTTGATCTTTTTGAAGCAACGCTGGCAAAGGACGATGAGATAATCAGCGAGCGCCTGAATGTGATTGGCAGCTTGTTAAAGGATCTGCAGACATAAATATTTATCCTATTGTGGGATTACTCGTACTAAACTCCTGGCAACACTCAGGCGGAGTGTTGATCATATTGACAAAACATTAAATCGGAGATTTTAAGATGCAACTCAACATATTAGATTTCTTGACTGGCTTCTTGTTGATGAATGCCATGCCTCACCTGATTTTTGGCATCATCAGGCTCCGCTTTTTAAACTTATTCGGATTTTCTGCCCTGGGAAACCTGCTCTATGCTCTGGTCAATGTCGGTGCGGCTGGTGCTATTTATCATTACCAATACGACATCACGTCCATCAAACAAGATGGTATTGTTCTGGGTGCTCTGGCCATGTTTGTCATATACGCAATAATCGGGCGCTTCTTAGTGAGTCTATTCCAGCCCAGGCATAAACCCATCCTGCCCGATTATTTTAAAAACGAGTAAACAATCCTATCGTTTATCTGCTATATACAATCCTAGTTAATTGTTTTCATGTAACTTACATTGATGCAAAATGGTATCTGAGAAACCGCCCCAGACAGTCTGGTTGGTTTTTCTCTTTAAAAGGGTTTCATTCCGAACCATTTTTCATAAGGAGTAATTTTCATGGGTGACAAAGGCAGTAAAGACAAAGGTAAAAAGGAAGAACAGAAAAAAGCGGCACATACGCTTAAGGAAAAACGACAACTTAAAAAAGACAAAGTAAAGGAGAAGAAGGGCCGCTCTTACTCTGACACCTGATGTTTTAATTAACAACTCTATTTAGAGGGAAATGGGCGAGTCCCCACTTATATATGCAGCAAAATAAAATATCGCCAATACTCTATTTACCCCACGGAGGGGGACCCCTGCCCCTCCTTGGTGATTCTGGACATCGTGAAATGGTCACCTTTCTCCAAAACATCCGGGGGAAACTAGGTGAACCCCAGGCCATTCTGATCATCAGCGCTCACTGGGAAGCATCAC
This sequence comes from Candidatus Neomarinimicrobiota bacterium, assembly GCA_016784545.1. Taxonomy (NCBI): domain Bacteria; kingdom Pseudomonadati; phylum Fidelibacterota; species Fidelibacterota bacterium. The sequence goes on along the minus strand of JADHUM010000030.1, from coordinate 22,966 downwards.
AGCCAACCATTCAATCCGCTGAGCATCCAGAGATGCTTTATGACTATTATGGATTTCCTCCAGAGACCTACAAGATCACCTATCCAGCCTCTGGACACCCTGCTCTGGCCAAAGAGATTGGGGATGAGTTGGACCAGGCTGGTTTCAAACCCGCAATGGATGGAGAACGAGGGTTTGACCATGGTGTTTTTGTACCGCTAAAACTGATCTTCCCGGAAGCGGACATTCCCTGTTTTCAGATCTCTCTTATTAAAGGTCTAGACCCGGCACAACATATAGCCCTGGGACGGGCACTCAATTTTCTCAGGGAAAAGAAGGTACTCATTGTTGGATCCGGGATGTCTTTTCACAATATGCGTGCACTCATGTCTGGAGATATAAACGAAAACCGACCTGACCAGGTTTTTGATGACTGGCTGGTTAAGGCCTGTTGTTCAGAGGGTCTTACGCCTGATGAACGGGATCATGAGTTGATCAACTGGTCCCAGGCTCCTCAGGCTCGCTATTGTCACCCACGAGAAGAACATTTGCTGCCCCTGCACGTCTGTTATGGTGCTGCTGGTTACGATTCGCCACCAGCAGAGCTGGTTTTTAACAAAACCATTATGGGCAAAAAGGTTTCGGCGTTTCTCTGGACTTAATGGTAAACCCGAGGATTGCATGCACCCCTTTGATCTCAAAACATCAGAACTCCTGGATTTTACATGCGTAAAGATTCCATCTGCACGGCTTCTCCTCACGACCAGCCTCAATCGCTACCGCAAAGATATATTTCGAGAATTCAATACTGACATCATCCAGTATATGCTTCCCAAACCAGCTGAAAAAATTGAAGAGACCATGACATTTATAAACGATTCTCTGACGGGCATGCGTGGGGGTTGGAATCTAGTTCTCGCCATCACATTAAAAGCTGGGCGTGAGTTTCTAGGTTGCTGTGGTTTGCATGGTGAAGGAAGACATCGGACACCAGAACTGGGTATCTGGGTTAAAAAATCAGCCCACGGTCACAAATACGGCAGAGAAGCAATTCAAGCGCTGGCATTCTGGGCCTGCGAACATCTTGACCTGGATTACCTGATCTATCCTGTTGACCGCGCCAACATCCCCAGTCGTAAGATTGCTGAATCACTTGGGGGTCAGGTATTTGAAGAGAAACAGGTCAAAACTGCCAGGGGTGGTTATCTGGATGAAGTCAAATACAAACTTATTATACATGACATCCTGAAGGCAAAGCCCTTATAGATATTCCTGTTATTTCCACTCCTGAGGAACAAGCTTAGAATCCTTGACGTTAACACATCGTACCCTTCAATTTCTCAACAGGAGGTTTTTATGCAAACTAACTGGGTAAAACAATCGATCAGCGCACGTCTGGTTATTATTGGTTTTTTAGTTCTGGTCCTGCTTATCCCCTCATTTATGGTCCAGTCTCTCATTCATGAAAGACAAGCCCGAAGAGATGGCGCTGTAGCTGAGGTAAACCAGAAGTGGGGAGAGTCACAAACCATTACTGGACCCATCCTCTCTGTTCCTTATAAATACTATCAAAAGGATGCCTCAAACAGACTGGTCCCCACCATTGGATATGCCCATTTTTTGCCCGAAAAACTTCAGGTAAACGGAGAGCTCTTGCCCGAGGTCCGGAAACGGGGTATTTATGAAATCATTCTCTACAAATCGGTGCTTAATGTATCAGGCGCTTTTAAGCCAGTATCCATAAAGGATCTAAAAGTGGCTCCTGAAGATTTTGTCTGGAGTGACGCCTTTATCTCTTTGGGTATCTCCGACATGAAAGGGCTCAACGACCTGATCACCTTTGAAGTCAATGGTCAAAAAATCCAGGTGCAACCCGGCATTGAGACGGATGATATTCTCAGTTCTGGTGTTAGCATTCCTCTTGATACTGTCAATTCAAATGAAGAGCTGGTCTTCACCTTTGACCTGAATTTAAATGGGAGTGAGTCACTTCTCTTCGCTCCTGTGGGAAAAGAAACCACGGTTAACCTGAGCTCCAAATGGCCTGACCCCAGCTTTGTGGGAAACTTTTTGCCGGCCCATCATGAAACCTCACATCAGGGGTTTGACGCCGACTGGAAAATCCTCCACCTCAACCGCAACTTTCCCCAGAAATGGACGGGCAGCAATAATCAAACAAGTGCAGCAACCTTCGGGGTAAAACTTTTAGTTCCTGTGGATGAGTATCAGAAAAATATGCGCACAGCGAAGTATGCTTTCATGTTCATTGGTCTGACCTTCCTATCATTTTTTATGATTGAATTGCTGAACAAGAAACTGATCCATCCCATTCAGTATCTGCTCATCGGTTTCTCACTTCTTGTTTTTTATACACTCCTCCTATCCTTTTCAGAGCAGATGGCTTTCAAATATGCTTATCTCATTTCCAGCATAGCTACCATCGGTTTGATCACTAGTTATACCAAAGGGGTATTGAAGGATAAGCTACAGACCGGAATCATTTTTCTAATTCTGGTTCTGCTTTACTCCTATTTGTACATCGTCTTACAGTTACAGGATCTGGCTCTGATGATTGGCAGTATTGGACTATTTAGTATCTTGAGCCTGGTGATGTATCTAACCCGAAAGATAGACTGGTTCTCCACCTTGCAACTGCCTGGACCTGTTGGCAAGCAGCCTGAAACGCCAGCTGATAACGGTGAAGATTAAGGGGGGTTAGCTTTTTCTATAGAGGACTGGGTTTCGTGGTGTGTCAATGCTTTCACCTGGCCGTACATCTGGTGTAAAGGCATCTCGGTCAACCAGCTGAGTTGGAGTGGGTGCAAAAGCAATAGTGTTTTGCACAAACGAATTTTCTTATTTTACAGGAAATCTTCACTTCCACTCTAAAGTTCCCGGGAGGATCAACATGATGGCGAAAATCTGGTTTGTTGCACTCACTTCCTTCTTCTGTCTAAGCAATCTTTATGGGCAAGTTGCCACTATGGTAACCGAGGTACAGCCTTCACGTCTCTACATTGAGGGTGGCATCGGGAAATACGCGGTTATTGATGAATTCATCTCTCCTGAGAAGTATGAGGGATCACTCCCCTACGAGGCCCTGCGCTGGACACGAGACCATGGCACTTACAACTATCGGCTTTATGCAAGCTTCAGACATGGGACCCGCATAAAAAATCATAATATCAGTACTACGATCACCCAATTCACCCTCAACCAGGGTTTTTTTTATCCCTTAAGAAGAAGCCCCTCTTTCCAAAATGGATTGTCAGTTTTTTGGGGTCCCTCAATCCTGTTACATTTCTACTACAATGACTTGAATATGTCTGTGTCAGGGTTTGATTTTGCCCAATCCGCTGCCGGCCAAGTATCAATCTGTTTTAACCTTAGGGGTGATTTTCAACTGAAACCAGATATTGCAGTGCATTCTGCTCTGGAGATAAGTGCTCTGTCGCTGGGCTTTGGCCGGAACGATAAAAATTCGGATGAGCAATCTGCGTTTCAAATAATATCCCCTTTCTCAGGTCTCTATTCCAGCTTTGATCTTGCCCTGCAGTATTCTCTCTCTAACCATCTGGACTGCAGGGTTGGATATAAATTCGAACTGCTCCGGATGACGGTTTGGGAACCGTTGATATCTGCAAGCGACAATTTGATCTTGGCAATCAGTTACGGAATTTGAACGGCGCGATCACCATGAAGCGACTTGGAATACTATTTTTTGCGCTCCTGGTCTTATTGGCCGCAGGCTGCTCGGACCTGATTGTCCAATCCAGCGATTCCAATCTGAACGTGGAAGACTTCGAAGCCCTCTGGCATCGGGTAGACGCTGTATATCCTTTTCTGGAGTTCAAGGGGATCGGCTGGGATTCTCTCTATCCGGTCTATCTTCAACACTTTGAAGCTGCTCGTGGAGACGAAGCCCTGCTCGTACTGAATGATCTTCTGGCTGAGTTGAAGGATGCGCATATCTATTATCAGACACCCGGTGGCGGTGAGGTTTACCCCTATTATCCCCAACGCTATTTCAAGGATGTGCATTCCTATAGTCCGCTGACAGTCCGACACTATTTTACCGAGGAACTAACTGTTACGGAAAGTGGGACTATTGAGTATGGGCTCTTACCTGGCAATATCGCTTATGTATACCTCTCCAGTTTTCAAGCAGATTTCCTGTTCCATGAATTTCCGTCTGTTTTGGAGCATTTCAGGGATTCCAATGGTCTGATCATTGATCTTAGAGATGGCATTGGAGGATCATTTCAAAACATTGAAGCTGTGGTGACCCGCTTTATGTCCCAGCCGATGAATAAGCCCAGCTATTACCGCTTGGGTGAGCTGATCGAGCTGCCTCAATTTCAGCCCCGGGGACCCCATATCTATACCAACCCCGTTGTGGTTTTGATCAACGGTACGACCATCAGCGCACCTGAATGGACGACTGAGATACTGAAACAATTGCCTCAGGTCACTGTGGTAGGTGACACAACAGGTGGCGCCGGTGTGGCATCTTCAAATGCCACCATTGAAACTGTTGGTGAATATGAATTACCCAGTGGGAAGAGCGTCTATATTGGGACAGAATATTTTGAAGCTTATGATGGTCGGCCGATTGAAGGGCTGGGGGTAACCCCTGACATTCAAGTCATCCAGACAGCGGCTGATATAGAACTTGGAAGAGATTTGATCCTAGAGCAGGCCATGGCTCTTCATCATTGATCTCTGCAGGCACCGACCGCCTCAGAAAAGATACCTGAGACTCCAACTGAAAGCAGGGATACTGAAGCGCTCTAGTTTTTCCTGAAAAGGACTGGATTAAGGGGCGTGGCGATAAGCTCTCTAGGTTGAACATCTGGCGTAAAGGCATCCCGGTCCACATACTGGGTTGTGCTGGGAGATTTTAACAAACAGGTGTCATCAGCCATATAGATGATGGTCATGACCTCTCTGGGTGTGCTGGTGAGGTTCGGACCGGCACGATGAACAGTCCAACCTGCATGTATGCTGATATCTCCAAGTTCAAACTCATCAGAACTGACCTCAAAACCAGAGTCCTTTACATATTGAGAAAAGAAGGCCTCACTGGCATCGTTGATGACCATGTCTCTCCCACCGGTTTTCAAATGACTCCCCTGGGCAAATGACAGGGTGCCCATTTCTAAAGGGGTTTTCTGGAGGGGAATCCAGAAGGTGCAGGTGTTTACCGTATCCAGGGGCCAGTAAACCTGATCCACATGCCAGGGTGTTGCCCCTCCCCCAGCCTCCTTGAACAGCGCCTGGTCATGATAGAGGCGAACGCCTTTAATGCCCATGATATTGGCGGCGATTTCAGCCAGGTCTTTTCGGAAAACGAACTTTTTGACTGCCTCGGATTTCTGCCACAGGTTGGTGACCTGGGTAAAAGCCCGTTTATAGGTTGAGCGCATTTCAATGGGATCAGAATTGGGGTTCAGTTTTGCCATGAGGTCACGGAGTTCAACGGCAAGTTGTCCAAGACTAGCCGCATCAACCCCATTGGTGACCCGGATGTACCCATCCCGACTATATTGCTCTTGCATCTTTGAACTGATATCAATCATAACCATCTCCGCGATACTGTTTTTGTACGTGCTCAAATTATTATCCATTTGAATGATTAAAAGCAATTGAATTGATTTATCTTCCATCAACGATGAAGGAATCAACCAATGCGTAATAAAATATTTCTCCTGCTTTTACTCCTGAGCAACCTGATGTCGCAAACCCTGGTTAGTGGGAATGTGAGCGGTGTCTGGGATATGCAGGGTAACCCTTATCGCTTGACGGCCAATTGTATTGTTGCTTTTGGGGACACCTTGATCATTGATGACGGGGTTGGTATTGATCTGGATTCCTCTTTCGAGTTCAGGGTCCAGGGTGTCTTGTTCGCCACAGGAGTGCTTTTCCACAATGGCGGCAGTGTCAGGGGTGACAATGGCTTGCTCGACATGAATAACTGTGCCTTTAATGAGCTCGATGGAGGTATCAAAATAATCAGCGGCAGGGCTCGGCTGCATGGCTGTCGAATTGATGATACCGCAGAGACGGGCATTTCATTTTCAAATGTTGACTCTTCATACGTTCGTAATTCACACATTAGTAATTGCGGTGATTATGGTATTAAAATTCTGCAATCAGATGAGGTGGAAGTTTCTGGCTGCCAATTGATTGGGAATTCTGTGAATGATTTCAATCATCCTGCTCTCTTTATCGACTCCTGTTCCCCCCAGGTCATTGAGAATAATATTATCGAAAATAATCATGGTCAGGGCGTGGGCGTCTGGACCTTAACCTCAGTCGCAGCTCCTGTAATAAGGGGCAATTTTATCAGGGGTAATTATACCGGGATCACTGTTGTGAGCGCCCCGGCCTATATCCTGGATAATGTTATCGTGGCCAACTACCAGGAAGGCAATTTTAATTCCGGTGCCGGTATCTACGCTGGTTATGCATCTTCCGTTGGTATTGTCATGGGAAATTTTATCGGTGGTAATTATTATGGGGTTTCACTTATCGTGGGTGCCTCTCCCAACCTGGGTGATATGGTCAATGATTATCCCGGTGATGATGGTCTCAATTTATTCTATGACAACAGTTTTGAAGGGCAGACCTGGCACATCTGGAATGATACATCTTCCCCCATTATGGCTCAGAATAATTATTGGCTTGGTCTGGATCTTTCTGAAGTCGATGCCACGCTATATGATAACGAAGAAGGTGGTGGTGAAATTATCTTTGAACCCATTTATGCGGCAGCATTGCCAGAACCGCCGGATATCAATGATGATGGAGTGGTCAACATTCTTGATGTCGTACTGCTCATTGAGGGCATTGTGGGTATGGGGGTTCCTGATCCCGTGACCTTTTATCTCTCAGATATCAATCATGATTTTGACATCAATGTGAGGGATGTGACAGCACTCATAGAAATTGTGGTTGAATAGAAGATTTTGAAGGGTCGGTGAAAACCGATGCGTTTAGTCCAGATGATTCCCATCATTTGAAAGCTGTGAGGATAATTCCAACAGGCGCTCTTTTTCGGCATTACTAAGATTCTCGTAACCCACTTTTGTAATCTTATCCAGGAGGGCATCCATCTCTTTTCGTAATTCAGTTTCACTCCTGACACGGTGCCAACCCTTTTGCTGAGGTTTGGAGGCGGATGGTCCCGTCTTACGCTGGGCATCGTCATTGATGAATCGAATTTTAGTAAGTCTTCCAAGCCACTGTCTCCAGGGAATATTTAGACCGCGGTAGCGCCCATTTCTTCTCAGATAAAACCAGCCCACAACCAGCCCGCCCAAATGAGTTATATGGCTGATTCCGTCACCATTTCCAACCGAGACAAAGGTCATAAAGCCCATAATAAGCATGAGGTATTTTACCTTGATGGGCACCAGCATATAGACCAGCACTTTGCGGTCAGGATAGGTCACGGCATAGGCTAGCAAAATGGCGTAGATGGCCCCGCTAGCGCCGATAATGGAGGGAATGGTTCCCCGGTACCCACCGAGAACACCAATAAAATATGGAACCAGAGAGAAGACGCCGGCTCCGGCGCCAGTCACCACATAGAACCGTAGGAACTCTTTGCGACCCCAGATCCCTTCCAGTTCTGAACCAAACATCCACAGCATAAGCATATTCATGGCGATGTGCCAGAAACCACCATGCAAAAACATATAGGTAAAGGGCTGCCAGATGCGCAGACCAAAAATGACATCATGGGGGTTCAAACCAAACCAATTGGCCCAGATGGGCATGCCCATGATCTGGGTGAGCAAAAACACAACAACATTGGCGATGAGGAGTTGACGTACTCCCTCACCCATTTTGTTAGGGCCAAATCGCATGCGTTGAGGGCCTTGCTGATAGTTCCACTGGTTCATTGAATTATAATAAGAAATTTATGATGATATGAAAGGCAGGTGTTTGAAAGAAACAGTAACATTGACGTTTATCAGTCCGGACGTTGAGCTGTCACCCTGGGGGTGTCACGTTGAGCTTGTGTCATCCCTGGCTGTCACACTAAGCGGAGTCGAAGTGCGAGGGACGAAGTATACCCGAAGGGTTAGGTTGGATGAGACCAATAGCCGACGAAGCTATCTCTCTATGCCAAGGCTAAGAGAGATAAATCTCGAACCTATCCTGAATGCGGAGATTGCTTCGTCGCTACGCTTCTCGCAATGACAGAAAGGGGAGCTCAAGGGCCGGAGCACGACCCTGGACATTGAGGTGTCACACAGAGCCTACCTGCCCCGCCATACAGTAGTCGAAACCAAAGGTGATTTCCAAATTTATTTTAAAGCCTGCTCACCCATTCCATAAGCTGGGCGGTGAGAAACCCAAAATACAGACCCAGGATATTTCCCAGAACCCCCATGAGCAATCCAACCGGAGCCATGCCCTTCTGGTAAACAGAAGCAACGATGGGTGCGCTCACCACACCTCCAATATTGGCCTGGGAGCTGGTTGCGATGAGGAACATGGGTGCCTTTAACAGTCGGCCCACGCTAAACAACACCGTGGCATGAATGCCTATCCACACAACCCCCACCATGAGAAACATTGGTGCTTCAGTGATGGAACGTAGATCAGCCTTGGCGCCAATGGTTGCCAGGAGAATGTACAAAAATATGTTTCCAAGATGTGAGGCGCCCTGTTTTTCAAGTTTTGCCACTGGTGTGAATGAGAGACCCAGCCCAACAATGGAAACCAGGATCACCGTCCAGCCAAAACTGGTAACCACCTTTCCAAGATCGGGGAGAAATTCACCGGCTATGAGACACACATATCCGAGACCTATTCCAATTACCAGCATATAGATCAAACCTGGAAAGGTTAAGACCTCTTTCTTTTGATGATCCGAAGTCGCCATGTGATTGGCGAGTTCATTCACCGGTGAGGAGGTAACTTTATTCCATTTATCCAGTCTTGTCTGGAAGGCCGAAATGAATATCACGACACCCATCCAGCCATATCCAACGACGGTATCCACAATGATCATCACCCCAAACAATTCGTCCCTTACGCCAATTGAGGTTCCCACGGCAACCATGTTGGAGCTCCCGCCAATCCATGATCCCGATAAAGCGCCCATGCCTTGCCAGGCATCCTCAGGCAACCAACGACCAAAGATGGCCAGACTGATGACACCCCCGAGAACAATTCCAATGGTTCCAGCCAGCATGGTTCCCAGGGCTTTGGGTCCAAGCTTGGAAATGGCCTTTACATCAGCAGACAAAAGCAACAATACCAGGGCTGCAGGAAGGAGGTATGTTTTCACCCATCCATATAGATCAGATTGTTCTGGAGTGATCCCCAGTGTGGTGGATATCATGGGTAGGAAATAGACCCATATGACAGGGGGGATGATATCGAATATTTTTGATGCCCAGGGCTGTTGTTTTATAAAGTATATCAGGCCAATTAGGGAGATCAGATAAACCAGGATAGCAGTTGGGTCATTTATCAGGGGCATGTTTTTACCTGTTAGAGTTTATGAGTTATTGAGTTATTGAGTTATTGAGTTCTATGAGTTTAGTGAGTTTGATGGGGTTAACATTCATGTTTTTGATTGATTGGGAAAATTGTCAGTTCTGTTTCTTCCCGCCTTCATATCACCACCTGTCCTCATTTCTTCCCCATCTTTTTTCTATCTTCTATCTTCTATCTTCAATTTTTCTTCTATCTCATCATCAGTCATAACAAATTCCCGAGCTTCTTTCACAAGATGGCGCCAGACCATTGGCAGGCCAATCACCAGGAGGCCAAGAACCAGATAGAAGGGGAGTGGGTTCATGAAAAACAAGCCACTGATACCGATTACGCCAGCAACAATGGTTGTGTATTTCCCGTCCCGCTCCATGACCCGTCTTCGCTCGGCGAGAGCAGTCTGAATTTCTGCAACATTAGTGAGACGTCTTTGGGTTTCGTTTAATTGTCCTAGAATGGGATGAGAATCAATGTTGTTCATGATGTGTCCTAATCTTCGAAATAAACGTCGGTATATTTATTAGCGTTTGGCATAAGATGGGGTACATAGCCTTTTAAATTTGGTTGCACCACAGTATAAGATGTCGGGTACCACATAAAAGCATAGGGTGCCTCTTCTATGAGTACACTATCAATTTCCATGGCCAATAGTTTTCTGTCTAGTGGATCCAAACTTTGCTGTAGTTTTTCAATTGATCGATCGACATCTGAATTGGAGTATCTGTTTCGGCGTGCTGCATTATCAGAATGAAAGAGGGGGGCCAGGAAGTTTTCTGAATCGGCATAGTCTGCCCACCAGTTTCCCCAATAGGCGTCAGTTTCACCCTTACGCATGGCATCCCGCATCATATTCCAATCATTGCGAACAAGATGAACAATAAAGCCGGATTCATTGAGATAGTGCTGTATTGCCTCCAGGGTTTGTGAAACCGCGGCACCGGGGTCTACCCACAAATCAAATTCACAACCTTCTGTGTATCCCGCCTCTTTTAATAGATTTCGTGCAGCTTGCGGGTCGTATTTAACAGGAACTCTAGTAGAGTCATAGCCTTCAAGTCCTGGCGGTATCGGGCCTAGCGCTAATGTTGCACTATTGTGCATTATGCGATGAATGATCTTTTCTCTATCAATGGCCAGGGTGACAGCCTGCCTTACTCTTTGGTCATCGAAGGGCTTTCTCTGGACATTCATGGCCAAATAATAGATGCCTAGCTCATCAAGCTTGTGAATGTATGGCTGCCAGGCTGTGGACCGGGTCCAATACTTAAATTCAGAGTTGGGAATAGTCATCACATCCAGGTTACCTGCCTCAAACTCAACGGCTGAAGTTAAAACTTCCGGCATATTATTTAATAACAGTCCTTTTAATTTTGCAGGACCATCATAATAGTTATCGTTTCGCTTAAAACGTATCTGTCTGTCCGCTTGCCATTCTTGATAAACCCATGGTCCGGTTCCAATCGGTGAAATTTTAAAATCAACCTCTTGACCATCATATTCTGGCACTATGGATGTGGCCGGGGCACCCAGAAAACCTATGAAAGGTGCAAAGGGAAAGGTAAGGTTTATCTGAACTGTCGTATCATTAATTACACTTATACCCCTCACTTCATCTGCGTTTCCCTGCATATAGTCGCTAGCCCCCTTTATCGGTGATAGCAACCAGGTTTGGGGAGATCGGGTATCTGGATCCAGTACTCGTTCGAACGAATACTTCACGTCAGTTGATAAAAAGGGTTTCCCGTCCCAAAAAGTGACGTCACTTCGCAAGTGGAACATATAACTCAAGCCATCCTCTGACACCTCCCATGATTTCGCCAGACCAGGCAGGATTTCACTGCCGGTTCCAAAGCGGACGAGGTTGTCATACATCAAGGCAGTTATAACTCCCGTTGTAATATCAGCAGATAAGGCAGGATCCAGAGACTTTGGCTCTGTGGTTATGATTAAATTGAGGTAATCAGCATAGGGGTCTTCTGAGCAACAGGACCCAAGACTTAGCATGAGTGAGATGACCATTCCCACAAGTGCTATTATGTGCACCCGGCGTTTAGGTTGCTTCATCATGTGCTTAAGCATGGCGAGGTGTTCTCATTTTGCTGTTTTCAACGCTCCAGGTTATTCTATGGTGGTCTAAGATATACTGGAATGGCATTTATGGAAAAACTATGTTGAAACACCAAAAAATACTTGCCTGACCGACTGTTCGGTCATATTTTCCAGCCATACTCAACCTTAGGAGGTAATCCACTATGAGTCCCCTACAAAAAGATCCTGCAAAAGCAGACGCAATAATCAGAGCCGCTATCCATATTTTTGCCAGAGATGGCTTAGAGAAAGGCAAAATCGCCGACATTGCCAAAGAGGCCGGTATCGGCAAAGGCACTGTATATGAATACTTCAGCAGCAAGGAAGAGATATTTCATGCCATGGTTGACACCATCATGAACGACATGGTGGATGCTTCAGAAACCCTGTATGCCATGGATCTCAGTCCCCGAGACAAACTGCGTACGTTTATGCGTATGAATATTGAAATCATCTTCGAAATGGACGAAGCCATGCTCATCATCACTGAAATGTGGGCTCAGGGTGCCAGGGCTATTCAACGTGGCGAGCATGAATCCACACAGCTTTCAGCATCTTATGAAAAGATGAAACATTTCGTCATCAACATCTTGAAGGCTGGTGTCATGGCTGAAGACTTTCGAGATATGAATTTTGATGGCGTCGCAACACTAGCCCTGGCATTTATCGATGGTTTTGTCTGGCAATTTATGCTCAACCATGACCGAGCAGCTTATGACAGGGCCCTCGTCGAAGGTATAGACAGTTTTATGAAAGGACTGGAACGATGAAGGCAAGAATAGTTTTATTTTCCCTGATCTCCTTCTCCTGCCTGTTTGCTCAAGCACCAACCGGAACTGAAATTATCGACCGAGTCACCACCATCATGTCACCTGAGAATTCATACTCCAGGGGAACCCAAACCATTATAACCAGTTCTGGTAAGGAGCGGGTTTTCGAGTTCGAATCCTGGGCCGCTGAGAAAGGTAAAAGCTCGCTGACCCGCTACACTAAACCAGCAGCAATTCGAGGCCAGGCCTTTCTCATGCTGAACAATGCCGATGATATCTGGAGCTATTTCCCTCGGACCAAACGGGTTCGCAAACTTGCTTCTCATGCCAAAAAACAAAAAATGCAAGGCTCTGACTTCACCTATGAAGACATGGGCGGGGGAGATGTTTTTCAGACAAAATTTACATCAACACTCCTGGCAGAGGAAACCCGTGACAGCGAATTGGTCTGGAAAGTAGAACTCCTGGGTATCACCGAACAGGACCCACCCTATCCAAAAATTATCCTATGGGCCCGACAGTCAGACTATTTCCCTGTAGCTCTAGATTATTACGATGAAAAAGGATTCAACTCCAAATCTCTACTGCTCAGTGACATCCAGATGATTGAGGATTATCCCACCGCCATGATTATGGTCATGACCGACCATAAAGAACGGTCAAGCACAACCATGAGAAATCTGGAAATCACCTATGCCTGGGAACCACCTCAGGGCTTCTTCTCTGAAAGGAATTTGAAGAAATGAAATACTGGGGGATATTTTTTCTGCTGCCGACACTGCTGTTAGCACAGCCAGAGTTTTTTGGCTACTTCGAATCTGAAGCTGATGTGATGCAGCTTGGATCAATAAGTTATAAGTTCGGCTATAACAAATTTCGTCTTGATGTGGAAGCCCGCCCCTCAGACAATGTGCTTATCGGCGCCAATCTGAATGTTGAAAAGTACTGGGGGAAAACCAGCTGGAATATATACGACTTTCTGCCGGGATACTCAGACTCCGGACTTGAATTAATCGAAGAGATACGTGACACCATCCTCGTCGACAATCTGTATATGCGCATTTCTTTCCCCTGGGCAGACCTCACTGTGGGAAGGCAACAACTATCTCCCGGAGTAGGATATGCCTGGAACCCCACCGACATTTTCAACACCAAGTCTCTATTAGATCCCAGTTACGAACAAACCGGTGTACCAGCTATTCGTCTTGACCTGCCCCTGGATAGCCGCTCCTCCTTGAGTATTGCCCTGAAGCCAGAAAGTAATTGGGATAATTCTACCAGGCAGGTGTGGTTAAGGGGTGGCGCGGGACATTTTGATTTTGAAGTGACGGTAGCCCAACACCGCTGGCAGTCTGTCAGAAGCCTTGCTTATGGATATACAGAGTTGGATAAAAAACTACTAATCGGGGGTAGTGTGGTCGGGGAAATCCTCGGCTGTGGAATCTGGGTGGAATATGGATACAATAAAATTGATTACAGCGGTGGAATACCCATATGGGCTGCTCTATTAATCCCCCCGGTATCTAATATCAATTCCTATTCTGAGGTTGTTCTTGGGGCTGACCACACCTTCGACAACTCTCTCTATGTGCTGACGGAATTTCTCCACAATGGATACCGGCCTGACCAAATATCTCAACTAAGCATTGCTGATTACTTTGCTTCACTGGGCGGCCAGACTCACAGCCTCATGCAGGACTATGCCTTTTTCTATGCCAAGCACCCCACCTTCGATTATATCACGCTGAGCAGCCTTGTTATAGCAAATTTTAACGACAATAGTGGAACACTGGCTCCTCAGCTTGACTGGAACGCCTTTGAAGACACCAATATCTCCCTCCAGGGCAGCCTGTTCTGGGGTGAGGAGAATGCAGAATTCGGACTACAGGACTGGGGCCTTCGCCTCAGGGTTCGCAGTGATTTTTAAGCACTATCACCCCGCTTCCTTAAACGTCAAAGCCTTCGCGCCCTCTGCGAACTTTACGGTTACGTGTTTTTCTAAATTTAATTACTACTCAAGAAAGGGTTAATCATGAGAGCTCGATTAATCAAAAAGCTGGCCGACCTGGCTGTAAACAAAACCAGTCTCATGCTCTGGATAATGGCAGGCATAACCCTAATAACCCTGGTCCTTTCAGGTGGAATGTCCATGACGCCCAAATGGTCGGACATGCTCCCAGAAGGAGATAAACGCACCCTTGAATTCGACCGCATCCTGGAGGAATTTCAATCTGCCTCCAGCATTATCGTGGTGGCTCAGGGCAAGGAAGCGGACATCAAGGCCTTCGCTGATGATCTGGCCCCCCGGGTCCTTGATTCGCTGACCATTCCAGGCAAGGACAAGGAGCCAGCAATTTATGTCCGCCGCGTCGACTATAAAGCTGATCTGGATTTCATGAAAGAGCATGGCTTTATGCTCATGAAGGAAGATGATCTGAAAAACATGAAGGACATTTTCCAGGATCCCGGTCTGGCCGGCTTGTTGACCAACATGAACAACTCCTTTGAAAAAGAATACATCCAACCTGATGAATCCATGTCAACCAGGGAAGAGGAAGATGGTGCGCTGGTCTTTCTCAACGGTATCAATAGCTGGCTTGGGACCATGGAACAAACCCTGAAAACTGGAACCATTTCAGTTCCGGCTGCTGAAGCAGCTGTGGATAAACTATTATTGGGTGAACCCTATTTCCTCTCCTACGACAGAGAAGCCCTGATCATGAATCTCATACCCACCTTCAGCATGATGGATGCTTTCATGATTGTAGATGGAACCGATGCTGTTCAGGCCGTTCTCAACGACGTTCTGAAAGATCACCCCCATGTGCAAGCCGGGCTCTCAGGTGCCATAGCAGTTGGTCGGGATGAAATGTATTATAGTTCTCAGGGTCTTGAGATATCCATGGGACTTTCCTTCTTCCTCATTGGTGCACTACTTTACGTGGCTTTCAGGATGGCCATGGCCCCCGCCCTTGCCCTGCTCAATCTGATTGTTGGCTTGATCTGGGCAGCTGGTATTGTGGCTGTGGTGGTTCCCGTGTTAAATATTATGACGGCCATGTTCATGATCATATTGATTGGTCTGGGTATCGATTTCTCCATTCATATTATTTCAACCTTTACGGAAATGCGCGGCAAGGGACTCTCTCTGGAAGCAGCCACCCTTGCTGGCCTGCAAAAAAGTGGTGGTGGTGTGTCAACAGGCGCACTGACAACTTCTGTAGCTTTTCTAGCGCTAATGATTGGTGACTCCCGGGCCATGAGCGAACTGGGCCTGGTAACCGCCATAGGACTCATAGCAGTTATGATTTCCAGCTTTGTATTGCTCCCGGTCTTCCTGGTTGTAAGAGAACGTCGGTATGAAAAAAAACAGCTAAAAAAGGGCCTCTCCGCCGAGGTTACCCTACGAGATCTCACGCTCAAACCACTGGGTAAAGCTGGCCTGTTTATTCAGGACAATCCCTGGCTCAGTCTCGCCGCCGTAGTTGTGATCACCATTCTCATGGGTTTCAGTGCCCGGCAAATCACATTTAATCATAATATGATGGATCTTGAGGCTGAGGGGCTACCCAGCATTATGCTCCAGGACACGGTCCAGGATAAATTTGACCTGAGCATGGACTTCGCCTATCTCGTTTCAGAAAGCGTGGAGGAGTCCCGTGAGCTTCGCAAGAAGGCCAAAGAATTACCTTCCGTGGCCTCTGTGGAAGACATTTCAATTTTCATCCCTTCACTTGAGGAGCAGGCAAAAAGAACACCCCATATTGAAGAGATTCATACTCTCATGCAGAGTGCACAGGTGGCTCCCATAAAAGCTCAAGACCTTGACCTGATTCGACAGGAAATCGAAAGACTGGAAATGAATATCATGGAATTTCAGTCCATGGCCTTTCTGGGTGGGCAGGATAAAGTCTACAGGCGCTGCACAGAGATTGTTGGCAGCGTAGAGAATCCACCAGCCATTACAATATTCAGCCACATTTATGGACTTTTTGACCAGGGACCGAGTATTGTGACGACAAAGTTGAATGCTTTCCAGGACGCTTATGCGAGCTATTTCACAGCAAGCGTCTTGAAAATGGCCAACGCCTCATCCCTTAGTCTGGAAATGCTTCCAGAGTCAATTGTTGACCGCTATGCCAGCAAAGACAGATCGCTCTTTCTCACAACGGTACTGCCCTCTGGAAATATCTGGCAGGACAAACTATTCATGGAACAGTTTGCAAACGAGCTGGAAACGGTGAGTGAACGTACCACGGGAATGCCGGTGATCATGCGGGCACTTATTGATATCATTGGTCGCGATGGTCGCAATGCCGCCTATCTGACCCTGATTTTGGTCTATCTCATTCTGCTTCTCGACTTCAGGAGCTTCAAGTATGCCTTGATTGCCATGCTACCCCTGGCTACAGGTGCAGTCTGGATGGTTGGCCTCATGCAACTCTTTGGTTTCCAGTTGGATATGATGAATGTCATGGCTTTGCCCCTGATCCTGGGAATTGGTATAGATGATGGTGTTCATGTGGTCCATCGTTGGCGATTGGAGGGGCCACGCTCAGCCAATATAGTGCTTTCAAGTACCGGGAAGGCGGTCTTGTTAACTTCATTGACTACCATCCTGGCATTTGGATCCATGATGTTCTCACCATTCCGTGGCTATGCCAGTTTGTCCTATGCACTTATTTTTGGTGTGGGAGCATGTTTTTTCACCACCATAATCATACTCCCGGCATTTATGGGCTTGCTGGACAAAAAGAAATAACGCCAATTAGGTTCTTGTGGGGGAGAGAGGACTCTCCCTCACGGACCGTTCGTTTCGCCCTTCAACTAGGAGTTCGCATCACATGAGAAACCTGACTTTCTGCCTGCTGGCCACACTCTCAATCACATCAACAGCTCAAGAGGATATTGAGCAATATCTTTTAACTGACTCCCTAGAAATCAATTCTCTCCTTGAGCGAAATGTCTTGTTGGATCAAGAGCAAGAGGGGCCTGAAGTAATCACCGCCACAAAACTTGGCCTCATGACCAAACAGTACAGCAATCTTGGCGACCTTAACAGCTCTTTGCTTTCAGCTGGTTTTAGTAAAATAGCAGCTGCCAGTCTGGGTTGGATTTTTGGCAGTCAGGTTGATGTGGGTGACCATATCTCCGTCGGAACGACCATATTCAGCAATGCGCTGCTGAACCGCTACAACGAAGGAGTCACCGGTTCAAGCAAGTATACCTTCCTCAGCGTTCTTATTGATCTTTCCTATAAAAAGGCAGTGGGTGGTTTACAGATCGCTCCTGGACTGGGCTTTGGTTTTAGCCAAAATTATCTCAGCCTGAAGCCCAACGGTAGGAAGGAAATGGACTGGGATGATATCTATCAAAACGACGGGCTAATGCTAACAGTGAGACAAATTGATTTTGCCCTTTCCACGGATATTTCCATCATATTTTTGCTTCCTAAAAAGTCTGATACCCAGCATAGTATCACCTTAAAAACAGGTGGGGTATTTCATCCCTTTTCTTTTCTGAAGCCCGGGGTTTATAGCGGTGATGGCAATTCTGTCAAGCTGAACAATGCACCCTCCCTAAACAGCACAGGTTTACACCTCATGTTAATCTGGAGTTAGTTGGTTTCTGCCTCCGGCGACCCTGCTTGCCTGCGCCACCAAAGGGGCAACCCCAACCCAAATTTTCAATTTCAACCCCCAACTCATAAACTCATACATTTTTTAACTTTTAACTTTTAACTTTTAACTTTTAACTTCTAACTTCTAACTTCTAACTTCTAACTTCTAACTAAAAACTCTATCCCCCCTCACCAAAAGCCGTGGTAATCGATCTCCACCATGAGATCCTCCGGACACTGAGGGAAGCTATTAATTGGTTTTTGCTTATTTGATTGGGGATGCGCCTATCGTTCATATTTTGTAAGCTAAATATTTGAATATGAATCAATAAGGAAATACAGACATGTCACAACAATGGAACACCCCCCCAGAACTTCAGATCGACACCGCCAAGAACTACGCCTGCGAGATAGTAACCAATAAAGGCAGCATCAAACTGGACCTATATGCAGCCCATGCCCCAAAAACGGTCAACAACTTCATCTTTCTTGCCAGAGAGGGATATTATGATGCAGTCGCCTTTCACAGAGTCATCCCCAACTTCATGGTTCAAGGTGGAGATCCAACAGGTACGGGAATGGGTGGTCCTGGATATCAATTCGAAGATGAGTTTGCCGGAAACCCCAATCGCCATATTGACAATGTCATCTCAATGGCCAATGCCGGTCCGGGAACCAATGGTTCCCAGTTCTTTATCACCCACGATTCCCAACCTCATCTGGATGGTCGTCACACAGTTTTCGGAAAACTGACAGAGGGTCTCGATGTCCTCAACAGCATCCAGCAGGGTGATGTCATGCAAAAGGTCATCATCACTGAAGGATAGTCAGGAGGGTGGACATTTCGACCAGTCTTCGCTCTATGAGCAACTCCAAGGCAGGCTCAATGTCCGGGGGATTGGTAGCCTGGAACCTTAGGACTTTGGACCTTCGACCTTAAGACTTTCGACTAACGCTCGTAAGAACTAATAGCCCTGACACCCCACTTCAAAGGCAACCAGGTATAGAAGACGGTCAGCACTATCACAAAACCAACAATCAGCCCAATCACAATATCTGAGCCGTGGTTTATGTGCAGATTGATAACCAGCACCAGTGAGGTAACCGAGAAGGCCACATAAATCAGGCTGAGGACCACCGTGATAATTCCGCCATACCCACTGCTTATTTTCATGGGATTGGTCTCATTAAACTGAGCATATACGGCACCCAGACCCAGGGACAGGCTGATCAGCGCCAGGCTGGTGAGAAACAGGAATCCACTGGCTATCAGGGATACTTCCAGACTCTGACCCAGAAAGAAATTTGAAGTAAGAGCCACTACCTCGGTGAGGGTGAAAAGTACAAAAAAGGCAAACCAGAATTTCTCCACAAAGACCCGTTTCATGGAGAAGGGAGCCATCTGCAATATCCACAGACTGCGGCCCTCCATGCTGATCATGGGATAAACAAAGCGTGCCGTTAGCGCTGCCAGAATGAATCCTGTAAATCCAAAATTGAAAATATAGATGGTGGTGCGCCAAAAGGATGACAACTCATCCATTTGCAATTGACCCCGTGACAGGTTGATCAAATACACCCCAATAAAGAAACCCAGCAATAAAAACTGAACCCACTGCTGGGGCGTCCGTAGAAATTGGACCAGATCCTTTGAGGCCAGGGCTTTTACCGGGGGCCGCAACCCATACCAGCCAAAATTGAAAATCCTGCTCAGTGGGGTTCTTTTTGTCTTTTGCCCCTGGCCTTCCATAACCTGGTAGGTTTGAAAATAGAAACGCTCGGCCGTCCAGTTTATAAGCTCCCAGCCCAGGGCCGCCGTGGTCACAAACATGGCCGAATAGAAAAGACGCTCCAGTAACACCAGGGTTTCACTCCCCATAAATAGACGACTCAACCAGTAGCTGGGTATAAAGGGGAAAGACGTATTGGCCATATTGGCCAGATAGCGCCCCAGAGACCTGAAGTTGCCAAGATTGCCAGTCAAGACCGTGTCCTGTTGACTCACACTAAAATAGAGATAAAAAACACCGGTAAAAATGACACCAAGAAAAATAAAGACCGTTCGCATCTTAAAAAAGCGACTCAGGAATACCAGCAACATGAGCAGCAGGCTGGCAGACACCGTAGCAATAAAGAGAAAGGGCAGAATCCCGGTAATAAAGACCAGGCCATACTGCCAGAATGATAAGCCCTGTAGTGATCCGTAGCCCAGTGTCAGCGGGATTCCCAGAATAAGAATTGCCCAGGAACTGTAAATCAGGTTCTCAATAAACTTGATCCTGAAAATCTGCTTGTTGTCAACTGGCAACGTCATGAGAAAGGCGACTTCAGGCGAACGGTAAAAGGTTGAAAAACCCGTCACCAGGTTTGATAAAATCAGGAGGTAAAAAATAATGGACCAACCCAGGTAAAACAGACGATCCAGAAAAACCCCGCCCAGCTCTCCCTGTCTGAGGAGAAAATTGCCCCCGGAGACAAACAGTTTATATCCACCAAAAATCAGTCCGAAAACAATCAGGCTGGATACAATAATCTCCAGGCGTTTTTGCTTGAACACACCTGAAAGGAACCCCTTAAGGCTTTGGCGTTTTACACGGAACAGAAGTTGGGCTTGCTGGCTTACGATGACAAAATCTCCAATCTATAAATGGTGGTCAATTGGCTTGGGGTCGTGCTTCATCAAGGTCCTGGTGCCCCACCGTGTGCTCTTCTTCTTCAACAATTCTCAAAAATCGCTCTTCCAGATTCTCTTGCTCACCGGCCATGGACTCAAAGGAATCCACCGTGCCCAGACCCAGGAGTTTTCCCCTGTTGATAATGGCAATGCGATCTGATAATTCCTCCGCCACATTCAAATTGTGAGTTGAGATAAAGACCGTGACGCCACGTTCACTGCGCTCTTTGAGCATGTCTTTGATGATCCTGGCGGTTTTGGGATCCAGACCCACCATGGGCTCATCAATAATCAATATTTCAGGGCTGTGCAGAAAGGCTGATGCAAAGGCCAACCGCTGTTTCATTCCCTGAGAGTATCCCGAGATACGATCACCAATCCATTCCTTCATAAACAAGCGCTCACTCAATGCGTCAAGTTCCGCATGCACGGTCTTGTTGTCCATGGAGTAGAGTTGCCCCACCATCATCAGCAGTTCCAGCCCGGACAAATGCTGATAGAGAAAGGCCGCGTCAGGGACATAACCCGTGATAAACTTGGCCTTCTGGGGTTCTTTATCCACATTGAATCCACCCATGTGAATGGTACCCTGGGTAGGTGTCATTAAGCCAACCATCATTTTTATGGTGGTGGTTTTTCCGGCCCCATTGGGTCCCAGAAAACTGAACAGCTCCCCTTTCTCAATATGCAGGTCCAGCTTATTTACAGCCAGGGTAGTATCGAACTGCTTTGAGAGGTTTTCTAACTTTATCATGAGATAGTTTCTCTTCTATTTCGCTTTTTGGTAATAATCGTGGAGCATCCACACATTGGCTTCAATATAGACGCCACGATCATTTTCAATATCAATTGTCACTGGCGATAAGGCACCGGGGATAATGTAATCACCACCGGACAGAAAACTCAAACCGGTCCATTCCTCCCAAGACTTGATGGTCCCGGAAATGTGCATCGCCTCCGGACAAACTTTTAATATGCGTGCCCCCAGGCGGTGGTGAACCCGCAACCAGGGATCAAAGGGTCTGTCTTCTTTTGACCACTCAATATATAACGCCATGGGGGTCAGAGGATAATCACTTTTTTTACTCGGGCGTACTGGCGCAATCAATTTGCCAAGCCCATGGCTCAGGCCGATTTCCAGCATGACTTTAATCATGAAAGCGCTCAGGCCGCCACCTCGATATTCCGGTAGAATTTGAATCGCCAGCGCACATAAAAGAGTTGCCGGCTGCTCAGCTTGCATGCCCGTTAGAACCGCCCAGTCCCAACCGGCGTCTGGCAGGTCTTCCAGAGGACCTTCAAAATGCAGGGGGATGCTATTGCCCACGGCAATCCAATTATCTGTGTCCTGCTCTATCAGGGCAAATTGGAACTCAGGATATTTATCATGCATGGGTCGCCAATTACTGTTAGCCACTGTATCGTTCATCATGAATTCCGGCCAGCATGGCACCGTAACCACATCTGACGCATCCAGAAAACCATCCAGGTCGCAGGCCTGTATCAGCTTTAGTTTTCGACTATCCAGATCAGCCTGGAGCTGTGGTGAAAGTTTCATATATTTCTTTAATTACCTCGGGGGGGCTCTGATTTAGCTGGGTGACTGTTTGGAAATTATGAATTCATGGAGTTGTATATCTTCATCCATAATATGATTGAGCACCCATTTGTTCATGAGTGTGCGAAAATTTTCCAACATTTCGCCCATGTGATGTGAGCTGGTAAGATAGTGATTCATCTCTTTGACAATCCCCTCATGTTTTTGATGATGGGCATCAGCATGGGGATATTGAATTTCCTCCATGAAGGCTTCTTCACGTGAGAAATGATATTTAACATAATCATATAGATCACGAATGGCCTGTTTCAGTTCTTCGGCATCACGATTGGGGTGGTGAAGCTGAACAACCCGATTGGCTATTTCGATAAGCTTCTTATGGTCTTCATCAATAAAACCATTATCAATAGACATAATATTTGTCCATGCAAACATAAGCATCTCTCCTGTGTCTCAATTCCAAAAAGATAACCCTGACAACCAAAATTCCCACCCCTGGCACCAGAACCACCCAGTCTTCGCGAGGAGGTTGAAAACCGACGCGGCGATCTCGAACCTGTCCTCGAATATGAAGATTGCCGCGCTCATTACATTCGTTCGCAATGACACAATAGCCTGAGCCTACCTGTCTTCTATGAAAAAGAAAGTCAAGGAAAAAAGATTTCCATGCCATCATATTTATAGATGGTTCTTTGACGGTGCGTCCTACCCCGTCCCTGTGAGTATTCCTGGCCTTTGTTGAGAACGGTAAGGGCATGCTGATT